>CAZOXC010000164.1:0-6798 GCA_964583205.1 uncultured Pirellulaceae bacterium
GGTGAAGAATGTCCATGAAATCAATCAATCCATGATGGACGGCCTGACACCAACTTACGCTTCTCCCGAGTTGTTCGACGGTAAGCCATCGCGGCACAGTGATCAGTACAGTTTGGCGATCGTCTACTACGAACTGTTGACGGGTACGCGTCCATTCACTGGTTCGACCGCCGCACAGCTTGCCAGGCAACATGTTGGCAGTCGCCCTCGTCTGGACGCATTGCCGGTTTCAGACCAGGCAGTGATCGCAAGGGCATTAGCCAAAGAAAGCGGTAAGCGTTATCCCAGTTGTCGCTCGCTGGTTGATGATTTACTGCGCCGAAAAGTCAAACAAAAGCTTCGCCGCAATTCGGTGATGCCGGATTCCTGTTCAACCTCCAGCGACACCATTCAAGTACAGAATGGACAGTTCGCCAACGAGAGTCAAACGCAACAATTGACAACAGGCAGTCTGAGCGGCATTCAATCGGTTGCCGAAGAATTGGAAAAGCTGAGTGCTTTTGACTTGTCCGAGTTGAAATCAACAGTTCGCCCTACGGTGTTCATCGGGATTGGAAAAACCGGTGGCCGAATTTTGCGAAAAATCAAATCACATATTTCGACGAAGGTCGGATCTGAAGATGTCGTTCCGTCGATCAAATTCCTTTATATGGATACTGATCGTAAGGCGATCTTTGATTCGACAGTCAGTGGCCCCAGAGTGGCCGCAATGACAGCTTCTGAGACGATCGAGTTGAAATTGAAGTCTCGTGAAGAGTATCGATCAAGTTCCAAAGACTTTTCCTGGTTGAGCCGCCGTTGGCTTTTCAATGTGCCTCGCACACTGCAAACCGAAGGCATGCGACCCCTGGGTCGTCTGGCTCTGGCCGACCACTTTGATGAGGTCTACCAAAAGTTGTCGGATACTATTCGCGCCGCGTTGGAAGAAGAGCGACTGGCGACGACTTCCGAAACGTTGAAAATGGATCCGTTTCAGGGTCCACCTCGAATCGTTATCGTTTCGTCATCGGCGGGTGGCATTGGTAGCGGCACAACTCTGGATGTAACGCACGCAATTAGAACAATTCTGTCCGAAGAAGGAGTCCTGGAAGAAAACGAAGATATTCTGGGTGTCATGTTGCACTCCTCCCAGGCGGACTCCGCCAAGGAGCAACTGGCGATTGCAAATACCTATTCGTTCCTGAGTGAATACAATCATTATTGCCTGCATGGATACCGAGGCGATTCAACGATCGACTTGCCTCAGTTCGATCCAGGCCCAATCTTTTCGAACCTCTATTTCAAGCACATTGGTGTCAACCTCAGCGAAAGTAATCATGAAAAGGCGCTGGATGAAGTTGCCTTTTATCTCTACCTGGGCACCGCGACTCCTTGTACAGGCTTTTTCGACAAATCAAGGGAAGCTTCAGAAGCTTCCGGGTTGATGTTGCAGTCGATGGGCCTGACTTCATCCGTCGGTGGCCTGGAAGGTGCAGTGGGACGCACCAGAATGGTGCTGGCTGAAAATCTGGTTGAGTACTGGAAGAGTCAGTGTGGAATCAAAGAAGAAAAAGTCCTGGATGAGCTCACGCAGTTGATCCTGAAACAGGCTGGTTTTCAAACGCACATCATTCAGAATACGTTGACAGAACAGGAATACACCGAGTGGCCGGACGGAATTCTGCAACACGCGCAAGAGGAACTTCAGGATTTAATCCAAACCGCCGAGCAGAATGAACACGATGGCGTGTGGGTGCTGCAGAACTTCAATGCCAGATTGGAATTGTTGTCCGGGGATAATGAGCAAGCTGAAGAAGTCAACCTGTACGATACGGTCCTCCGCAGTGTTCGAGGAATCGCCAGTGATCTTTCAACCAAGATCGAATCGCAGATCTTAAAACTGTTTGACTTCCCGGTCATTCGCGCGGCCGGCGCTAACCAGGTTTGTGGACACGTTGCTCAGGTGATGATCAACTATTCCGCCACACTTGAAAACCAGATCCAGCGCCAAACCACCGCCCGCCATCAGTTGATCAATCACCTGGCTTCTGCAGAAAACATCAAGGAACTAGATCTGAAAAACCCGGAATCGCTGGCGTTGATGAATCAAATCGCTACATTGCGATTTCAGATCGTCACACTGCAAACGTCAATCAAACTGGTTGAAGCCGTGCTGGGAAATCTTGAAGTGACGGCCAGGAAAATTCGTGAACTCAGCCAGCAACTTGAGCTGGTCAATGAGTCGTTTCGCGAATCGTTTGGTTCCAGTAATTTGGATCAAGACCTGGTCGGTGGTGAATCGCTGGACCTGCTGGGTGAAAAAATTATTCTCGCTTTGGAAGACAAGTTCAGTAAGCTTGTTCCTCTGGTCGACGAAGAATTCAATAAAACCGATATGGAAGGTTTCAGCGGATTGCTGGAGATGGTCGACGACCGCAGCGCCTGGTTGCGAACCTTGCCAAGATTGATTTTGCGTTGCTGTCGCCAGTTGATCGTAAATGAAGTCAACAAAATTGAAGTCGATTCGGCCATTCAGGAATCGAAAGTCACTCAACGACAATTCGAAGACTGGATCGAAATGAAAGTCGCTGAAGCTCAGCCTTCACTGCAGAACTGTGGTGGTGCCGTTCGGCTACTGCTGGGATTACCGGAATCGTCCTCTGAGAGTCCGATCATCGAAATGATTGCCGGCAAGGCTCAGTTGGAGCCAACGGTCTTCAATGCAATTCCGGGGGACTGTGTGATTTGCTATGAAGTAAGCGATATTCCACTGGATAACATTGCCGTGGCTTTAATCGAAAGTCATATGGATTGCGCCGAGTTGATTCAGCGTCTTCACTGTCGCAGCGATATCGAGTGGACCGGCCTCACCCAAACGGTATAAAAAAATCCTGCCGAGATTGTGACGGCAGGATTTGAATCAGGGTGCCAACTACTGGAACCTTAGACTTGATCGTCGCGCTTGTTGCGATCTTTACGCCTGGTTCGATCGTCGCGTTCTCGCGAGTTTCGGTCGCTCTCCTGATTCTTCATTTGCTTGATCTCTTCACGCAAACGTGCGACTTCCGCACGCATTTCGGCCAGCTCGTTATTGCTGGATTCCAGTTGCTCACGCTCGCGTCTGAGTTCCCCCAGAACCTCTCTCAAAACGGCGGCCTCTGAATCGATTCGTGCACTTTCGCGGCGGAGATTATGACGCTCTCGCTCAAGTTCATTGCGACGACGGTCGGCACCGTCCCCTGCCCTGTCGAGTTGTTCGCGTATACGGTCAGCCTGTCGCTGAGTGTCTGATTGATCTGAATTCTGCGAATCATCCCTGTCCCGTCGATCTTGCCCGTCACGTCGATCTTGATCGCCACGTCGTCCTTGCCCGTCACGTCGTCCTTGCCCGTCACGTCGTCCTTGCCCGTCACGTCGATCAAGTTGTTCGCGTATGCTGTCAGCCTGTCGCTGAGTATCTGAATGGCCTGAATTCTGCGAATCATCTCTGGCACGTCGATCTTGCCCGTCCCGTCGATCTTGATCGCCACGTCGATCTCGCCCATCGCGGGAATTTCTGTCACGATTGCCTTGGCGATTTTCCATTTGTTCTTGAGCATCCAGGATGGCGTCAAGAATTTGTTGGCGAGTATCGGGAGAAATTTCCAAGTTCTCCAAATCCCTTTGTGCCCGATTCAAACGGTGACGTTCGTCATTGGGCTGCGAATGATCGGCTGCTTTTTCGATTTGTCGCAAAGTCTCTTCCAGCGTATTGGCAAACAATCCTTGAAGTTCGCCAAGGCTTTCCCAGGGAGCATCCTGCAGGCTATCGGTCGACTCTTCCAGTGCCTGTTCGATCATTGGACCGATCGGCATTGCACCCAGCATGTCAAGATTCCGGCGAAGCATTTCCGCCATTTCATCGGAGTTCATTTCTGCGCCAGAACGCTCCCATGATTCCCATTGTCGTGAATACTTGTCAGCCCACTGAGCCCACTCGCCCTCGTGCTCCTGAGCCCAATTCTCCCAGCGATGTGAAAAATCGTCAGCCCAATTCTCCCAATCCCGCGAATGTTCTTGAGCCCATTCTTCGAATTCCTCACTGAGCTCTTCCATTTGTTCTTCGAGTTCTTCACCCATTTGCTCTATTTGTTTTTCCAGTTCACGCTGATCAATGTCTCGTGATTCCTGAGCGAAAACCGCAATAGAACTGGCTCCAGCAACAATGGCCGCCATTAAAGCTAAAAACGTTTTCATCGTTCAACCTCGGACTGAGAAAGTAATTGATTAAGTTGTTTTGCAAGTTCAACAATTTGCCGATTGTGCTTCGTTCGCCTTGCGGATTGCTTGCGAGAAAACTTGGAAAATTTTGCGGACTGGCAAAGCACCCAAAAACCCCTTGATTCGCGGCCGAATACTAGCTGCCCGTGAAATCCAGGTTCAGCAGGGTCAGGGCCAGACAGGCGATTGCGATTCCAATCGTGGTTTTGCGACTAATGCGTTCGCCCAGTAAGCCAGTCGCCACGACGGCTGTCAAGATCAGCCCACCGGCTCCCACGACTGGGAAGACGATGAAGCCGTCAAAAACATCCAGCGCCTTCAAGATGAAGTGTGTTTGCAGGACATTGGCCACTCCCATCAAGCATCCCATCCCCAACTCGGACAGCACAATCGATTTGCGTCGCTTGATCAACAGGATGGACGAGGGTATCGCGGCCAATGTAAATGCGGTAACGATGAATGTGGGCCGCTGTGGCTCTTCACAGACATGCTTGAACGCTTCCTGAGCAAGCCGACTAAGACCGCACAGGATAAAGAAGATGACCAGGATCGCCGGCATAAACCAGCGTTGATTTGCAAGCTTCTTTAGCCAACTGTCTTGGCTATTCGGCATTGGGCTATCCGGCATGGGGTTATCCGGCATGGGGTTATCCGGCTGGTTGATTTCCTGGGCTCCAGCATTCGCTGAATGTTTTGGCTTGCCGCCGATCAGCGAAAGAGCCAGCAGCGAAAGTCCAACCCCGACGACCTGAAAGGTGTTGGGGTCTTCACCCCAGATGTAAACGCCACAGACAATCGGAATCAGCAACGAAAGTGCGGCGATCACGGTCGAGGCCGATGCCCCAACCCACTTGATCGCGTAAATCACAAAAAAGTAGGCGATGAAATAACTCGCGCCCATCAGCGAGCCCGTCCACAGTGCGTTGGTAGTGACGATCGGTTCGCTGGCCGAAAGAAACTCGGGAAGAAACGCAAATGCGGCAACGATGTAATTGATCGCCCCCACGGTAATCACGTTCTCGCGCCCGCGCACATGCAGCCACTTGATCGTCAACATAAAAGCCGACGCGCAGATGATGTTGCCGAGCAGGAAAATCATGACAGATGCCGATAAACTAGATGCTTGAGCATTACACTGTGAATCCAAGGGCCAACAGGGACCAAAGACACAGCAAGAAAATTCGAGGTCTAATACGATAAGACAGATTACTCAACTCACCCAGTCGGGAGCTGTCGAGGCGGCGGTATGTTGTCGCCGAATCAAAGACTTTCTCTGGTTGCCGCAATCATCGAAACTTGGAATTCACGCAAGCCAGGCTGGTCTTCGCTGACCATTTCCACCAAAAACCGAGTGTTTCTACGCAAATTTTTGAAAATGCGCGCGATTCCAGATTTTCTTGCCCAAAACCTCTGCGGCAAAACACCTATCTTGGTGACATGTCGGCAAGTTCAAAATTTCGTCAAGCGAATTCAAGCTCGACCATTGATTGGTCCCGAGTCTGGGACGATCACGGGCGCTGGTTAAAGGCGATCCTGATCTCACGAGTTCGCGACCGTGAACTGGCCGACGAATTGTTCCAGGAAATGGCGCTGGTTGTCAGTCGGAATCCACAGTCCTGGCCGGACTTGGACAAGGTTGCGCCCTGGTTGTACCGGGTGGCCATTCGCCAGTTTCAACTTTACCGTCGAAAACAGGCTCGTGATCAACTGCAGCCCGTTTCGCTTGATCAAGCGAATTTGGTTTCGACCGAAATGATTCAATCGGACGAACAACCACTGGATTGGATGTTAGCCATGGAGGCTCGCCAGCAGTTGCGCGAATCGCTTGAACAGGTCAGCGCGCAGGAACGAGAGATCCTGATGCTCAAGCATGGAATGCAGTGGTCCTATCGAGAGATCGCCGATCGGTTGGGAATTTCCCAGGACAAAGTAATTTATCGAATTGCCAGAGCTCGCGAAAAACTTCGTGGACTCATGAACCAATACGAGGCGCCTTTTGTATCATGAATAACTTGGATTCAATTTTGTTGCAGAAACTTGTTGACAACGAGCTCGCGGATCTTGAGTGGCAGTTGCTGCTGGAACAGTTGCGCGAGGATCCCGAATTGATGGCCGATGTGGGTCGAGCATTGATCGAGAAGCAAATGCTGGATCGTGAAATCGGATCATTGTTAGCGGGCGAATCAAACGAATTTACAAATTGCCAGTCGTCTGGTCGCAATCACGAAGAGGTGCGTGACAATCGCTTGCTGAATTCCAACGACCGTTCAGCAGAAGCTGTCTCGCACAAACCGATTCTGAGATTCGCACAACTGGCGGCCAGCATTCTGATCACACTTGCCCTGGGATTCGCGTTGGGACAGTCAGTCGGCAAACAGGCCGCTGTTGCAGCCGCGGAGAACAGCCGGATCGAGACGTCCAATGACACCGGTACTCAAGTTGATCAGCAAACCGACGGACCCGGCGAATTCGAGAACGGAAATCAATTCGATCCTGATCGTCTAGCGGAAGCTCTGTCCCGTACTGCGCTGCCGGTTCCCGATTCATTCAGAATTGAAC
>CAZOXC010000165.1:0-6769 GCA_964583205.1 uncultured Pirellulaceae bacterium
GTAGACCGTTGGCTGAATTTCCAGATTTGCTTGGCCTGATTCAGATCGGGAACGACGATGTCAGCGCGACCTTCAGCAGGTCCAGCATCATCCTGCTGATTTGTAACTTCGTGATTCTGACGGTGCTTTTTTTCGTGGGGCGCCTGCTGCGGAAACAATCGGATTCGATGGTGGACTCGGCGGTTGTCCGTTCGTTTAATCGTCGAATCGTTGCCTGGATTACCATGTTGGCAATCCTGGTAGTCAGCTTGATGTTTGGCCGCACGATCACGCTGATTTTCTTCGGGTTCCTGTCGTTCTGGGCGCTGCGCGAATTTCTTACGATGACACCGACTCGCAGAAGCGACCATCGCACTTTGTTTTGGGTGTTCTTCCTGTTTACTCCGCTGCAGTATTTTCTTGTGGCCTTGCAGGACGTGGAGATTTTTTCTGTCTTAAGAAATCGCGAACGATTCGCTGAACTGTTTATTTTCCTCATTCCGGTCTATGGATCTTTGTTCGTGGCCGGCCGAATCGCCTTTGCCAACGATTCCAAGCGGTTTCTGGAGCGGATCGCCAAGATTCAATTTGGCTTGCTGATTTGTGTTTTTTGCCTTAGCCACGCCCCGGCGCTGCTTTATCTGGAGCCACTCAAGACTTACGACCCTGAGACCAATCAATGGCAGACCTGGAAAGACGGCTCTTCAGCCGGATTGTTGTTGTATTTTGTGATCATCGTGCAGATCAGTGACTTGTTGCATTTTGCCTGGGACCGGATTGCCGGCCGACATGTGATTGCGCCCACGATCAACGCCAATCGAACATGGGAAGGCTTGATCGGTTCAGCCTGTTGTACGTTGTTGATCGGGATGCTGATTCAGTGGTTGTTTCCCATCACTCCATTTCAAGTCGTAGGGTCGGGAATCATGTCGCTGGTGATATCGTTGATGGCTTCATCGGGGAGTATGACGATGTCGGCGATCAAGCGTGACCGAGGCGTGCAGGACTATGGAACACTGGTTCAAGGTCATGCGGGCGTTCTGGACCGCATCGATTCGATTTGTTTTTCGGTTCCCATTTTCTTCCATATCACTCGCTTTTTTCTTCATCCGGCGGGGGGCTAACCATGCCAGACTCGGAAGACTTGATTTACGGTCTCTGTCAGCAGCATCAGATTGATATTGGGCCGGAGGCCTGCCGGAATCTGGAAAAATATACAGAGCTGTTATGGGATTGGAATCAACGAATCAATTTGACTCGGCATGTGGATCCAGAGACCTTTGTGGTCAAGGATTTAGTTGATACGGTCGAGCTGTCGCGTCAAATTCAGGAAGGCGAATCGGTTTTGGATATTGGTTCTGGCGGTGGAGTTCCTGGCCTTTCGCTGGCGATCATCCGACCTGACCTGCAAGTCACGTTGTGTGACTCGGTAGCCAAAAAAGTCAGCGTGCTGAATGACATGATTGAGAAGTTGGATCTGTCAGTTCAAGTAATCAACGACAGAGCCGAAGACGTACTGGAAGTTGAGCGATACGATGTTTGCACTGCTCGCGCCGTTGGTCCGTTGCGAAAGATGTGTATTTGGTTCGAGAACTGTTGGTTTGAAATGGGTCGATTGTTGGCGCTTAAAGGTCCCAACTGGGAAACTGAATTGGCGGAAGCCAAATCAGAAGGTCGGCTTAAGAAAGTCCGTTTCAGGTGTGTTCATGAATACACAAGGCCCGGCGCCGAAATTCAGAATTATGTGATAAAAATGTGGGCAAAAGGCGCGCCGGAACGATAAAAAATTCCGGGCCAAAAATCACAATTCTGGGGGCGATTCTGAAAAATTCAATACTGGTCTGCTTGTTCACTTTGCACTGGACTTGTCGAATCGGTTCCGCTATTTTTTCTGCTCGATCGGAAGGCTACAACTAACTGGATTCGCCATCCCGGCAAAAAAATTCTTTGCGGGGAAATGGAAAAAAGATGGTCGAAGTCGTTTCCAAATGACGAACAATTTATCTACTATTAAAGAATCAAATATCTTCGAGCTCATACGGCTGAGGGACCACTTTTAGGGTAGATCCGTATCAATATGGCCAGTGCTTAGCACGCCCGATACGCATCTGTCTCCCAGCAGCTCCCATCGCTGCATCTGCTTGAAGTTTATTTTCCGCCTGATTTTGTTTCGACAGGAACTGGCGGTTTTTTTATGCGCGCACATCAATTCTGGCTTGGATGACAACAAACGAAAAAAGCCCGAGCAAAATTGCTCGGGCTTCGACTCCCTGGTGTGCATGGGATGCAGTCGGATCAACGGTTTTGTCGTAGACGACTGCCGAGTCTCTGGACGTTTGGCCACGAGAAGCCACCCTCGGCTTCAGGACGCGGACGCGACCCTTGCCAATTTGAACTACTTGAGCCACCCGTCCAAGGCGAACCTTGTTGACGCGGTTGAGGCACATAATTCTGTTGGTTGTTACCGGATGATGGCCAGGCACTATTCTGGTAGTTTCCTTCATAACCGCTGACTGGTTGCGGTTGGTTGGGAATGATTTCGTTTTGAACCTGTCCCGATGAGTTCGGGAAGCCAAAACCCTGAGACTGTTGACCAACGGGGCTTCCGGGGAAGTTCTTCTGGTAATTCTGGAGTACTTCAGGCAACTCGTTGGGTCGTTCTTCCAGAGCGTAATTGCTCGAGAAGTTATTGGAACCGTTGAAAGGTATAGCCTGAGATGGTCGGAAGCCATTGGCTCCCGGGCAATCCTCTTCACACTTGGGAACTTCGATCGTACCGTTGATGTACAGTTCGGAGTTGGATGGCGATGAGGTCAACTCACCGGGGCCTACAGGTGGCAGTGCATTTGGATCAACCTCAGAGATGTAACGAGGCGTCATCAGGATAACCAGTTCCAGTTCGCTTTTGGTTTCTTGGACTCGGCGGAAAATCCCTCCGATACCTGGAACATGTTTCAGGCCTGGCAATCCACTTGAAGTGGCTTCAGTTTCTTCGCGATAGTCACCGGCAAGGGCCAAGGTGTGTCCCATTTTCATTTCCACGCCGGTGTTGACACGTCGAACTCGGAAACCAGGAGTACCGTTGGCGCTGGTCAAGTCAGCGGCTGGCTCCGAGACTTCAGCACGAATTTCCAGGCGGACCCGGTTTTGTCCCAGCACGATTGGAACAACATCAAGTTTCGTACCGAATGGTCGAAACTCGATCGTGGTGTTTCCAAGCCCTTGATTCAATTCGAATGGAATTTCACCACCCTCCAGAAACTCGGCAGGACGACCATTCATGGTGACCAGTACAGGAGCATCAAGCAGTTTCGCGAGCGTGTTTTGTTCCAGCAGATCCAGGAAACCTGTAAATGAGGTTCCACTGTTCAAGACATTGAATGTCAACGGAGCAGCACCAGCCTGACCAAAATTGGATGCGATATTGAAATCGCTGGTAACCAGGCTCCAGTCGATACCGGCTTGTCTCAGTCGAGACCGTGATACTTCGTAAACTTTGACTTCGATTGCAACCAGTTGTGAATCACCGACTGTCATGTTGTCGTGAACTTCAGGGAAAAAGTCTTTTGCCGTGTCCACAATCACTGGCACCTGGTTGGCGCTGGCAACATTGCCTTGCAGAACAACGCTGGTATTCAGAGCAGTCGCTCGAACCGACGAATCTGGAAACAAGCCGCGGAGAGTAGCTTCCAGCTTGCGAACGTCGCCCATCACATGGATATTCAGTGTGTGAGGATTGCCTCGGTCATCACTGACTGTGATTGAAGAAAAACCAAGCTTCTTCCCTGTGATCAAAATTTGATTCGCAGTGATCGGGGTAGCCTGAACCGTTTCCTGATTCTCGTTGATAAAGTCAGGAACAACGTGAGAATACCTGAGTACCCGACTGGTTCCCATAATCAACTTGATCTCGTTGATCGACGAGTCGATATCGACGGTGGCGCTTTGCGTTTCCTGTTGAGAGGAATAGTTGCTTTGGCCAAAGGCGTCGAACACTGGAAGTGTTGTGACGGCGAGCAGAGTCGCTGTCAGTAGGCAGCACGCTCTGAGTTTCTTTGTCTGGATCATCCCTGAATCCCTTGCACAATTGATGATCGCATCCTGCGATCACGGACTAGCTGAGAATGACAAGCCCCGATTGGGCTCGATATTCGTTATGAGCAGATTGCACCGCAGATGTGTGCAATCGCTCTCTTACGAATTATTACTTCGCTCGTTTATGAGTGAACAATTGACAAGATTAGTCTCTGGACAAATTTCCGTCTTCATCGTTGGAGACGCCGAAATCCAGATCTCCGCTACGATCGTCAGAACCGGAACTATGTGAAGGCTCACTTTTGGGAGCGGATTCTGGCGGATTTTCCATTTCCTTTTCGCCGGAATCGCTCATTTGCAGCCCGTTTGAGTCGAATTTGAAAGTCTTGGGACCATTGGATGTGTACATGATCATGGTGTGCTCACCAGTGGGTCCAAGTGTGGGCATTTCGCTAGCAGCTTGAGCTTCATTGCGAGATTGCAGACCTTGTAGAAACCCAGCGACACCGTTTTCAGGTCCAGAATCGCCTGTACCCAGAACGTTGGCCAGCGACATGGGGCCGTCCCATTCCAGATCTTCTTCAGTCTCTTCGTCTGCCAGATCATCACCTTCTTCTTTGCCACGCATAACCAGTTTCAGCTCGGCAACACGTTGTACCAGCACCAGTTGATTGGCCTGTTTTTCGGTTGCCAGAACAGAAACAACGGTTGAGCTGCGTAACTTTTCGTCACGCTTGACTTCCGCTCTCATGTTGGCGTTAACCGAGAAGATTTTGATTCGCTTGAGAAACGTCTGTGAGATTGGTTCTGAATTTGCTCCACCTTTGCGGAATATACCGATCACGTCGACTCGGTCACCTGGCTGCAGCAGACCTTCAATATGGTCATCCGCCGATACCTTGATTCCCACGACACGGTAGCCAGGTGGGATCGCCAATTCGGTGGCATCATCTTCGCTAACCAGTGATGACAGGAAAATGGTTTGTTCTTTGGCCATTCGTTGATTGACGACCATGCCTTCGATTTGTTCGAGGCTGGTGGCGGCTCCTTCCGGAACGTATTCGATAGGCCACTCTTCGACAACGACGTGTTCTTCGGTGAGTAATGTCAGGGCGTCCAGCGTTTCTGCGGCGACCAATACTGGTACCTTCTCAACTTTGGGTTGAGTGTCAGCATTGCTGCGTCCCATAACTTTGCTGATTCCGATAACGGCGAACAGGCCGCATCCCAGCGAAATGGCGATTAATAAGATTGATTTGGATTTCATTTTGGCACCTCGTTAAATGGGTCCGGGGGTCGACCAATTCGCGGCGATCGTCCCGCTTTTGTTAGGTATTTCAAATCGACGAAATCGATCCCATTCAACAACTCCGTGTCTATCGGGCCTAATCCCTAATTCAGTTTCGTCCAGTTCAACTGGTTTTGGTTAAGTTGTCTGTTGGTTGACTTTCAACGAATAAATTCGTCACATTGTTCGACTGCAGAACATTCGGTTTAATCACTTAGACCAAATGACCCATCCAGCCAAAGTAAGCGATGGTTCCGATACAAATCGGAATTCCATATGGCAACAGTAGCATACGGGGCTTGCGCTCCGCGGCAATTTCCGCAAGTGTTTCAGGGTTTCGAATCGTTGTGAATTCGTTGAGTATCATCCAGAACTGTGTGGTGTGCTTTTTGATTCCGCCACGTGCCACAACCATCACGACCGCCATGCTTGCACCAACCACGACCGACACGCAAAATGCGTTGAAGGTTGTCAAACAGTGAACCCAGGCACCGACACCAGCCAGAAGCTTGACGTCGCCCGCACCCATGCCACCGACGGCATAAGCTGGAAGCAACAGTATCAGTCCTACAGCGGTACCAGCCAGGCTCCAGCCCAAACCAACGTACCAGCCATCTCCTGCCATTCCGTAAGCGACCATGCTGTATAACCATCCAGAAATGATCATGGGAAAAGTGATCCAGTTAGGAACCTTCAATTTGATTCCGTCGATCACAGCAGCAACGATCAATACGATGCTGACTAACCAGAAAGGCCAGTTTTCAATCATTCCAGCGAACAGGGATTCTATTCCGTTCATTTCCAATAGGCTCCAGGGAGAGTGTGTTCAATTCTTCGTTTTTCAGTAAGGGTTACCCGCGTAACGTCAAAACGTAGCTTGCCAATACCGCCAGGATGCTGAAAAAAATGCAAAGCATCTCAAAAGCGTTTGCGAACGAGTCAGTTGGAATAAGCCAATGCATATCGAGCACTACAAGGGGGTGATATTTGCGAAAAAAATGCAAAAAAACCCTCACCGATCAACGACCAGGAGGGCTAATGCATCAATTAGTACGAACCTCGAACAAGCGAGGCGAGTAGCTTAGGTGCCTGCTGTACGAGCACTGTTGATGTCAGTCGCAATGTCGTTAAACGCTGATTGAGCGTTTGTACCAACAGCTTGAATAGCTGTCAGACATACGATAACAATCAAAGCCAGCATGATGGCGTACTCAACAGCTGTTGGGCCGTCTTCTGACTTAAGGAAACGTTGTACTTTTTGAGCGAAATTCTTCATGTCTTCCTCCGACAGGATGGACAAATGCCCTCTCGGGCACCGAGCCAATACAAGATTGGCTCAATTAATTAAAATCCAAGGGTTCGCTGGTCAGCACGAGCGTGCTATGCCTGCAAAGGATTTTCCAGCGATTGCCCAACAAATGTTTTTGCTTCCAGTTGTCGCGCGAGGCGCCAAGCTGAAAACGGCAG
>CAZOXC010000166.1:0-6741 GCA_964583205.1 uncultured Pirellulaceae bacterium
TCGAAGGACGAGTTGATATCGCGTTCGTTTAGAAAATCCACGATGGACATAAAAGTTCCTTGATGAGTAAAAAGATGAATCTGAGTGTAGGACTAAGAATCTTTAAATTTCCCTTTCCATGGCACCGAAAACGAATCCCAAACATCGGCTTTTCCGCGATGTTGTTCTTTCATCTGCGCCATTACCAACTCCTCACCATTGCTTCGAGCGTTTATCAACCCAAAGTGAATCCCATTTCTTGATGTCGCTCTCGCCAATTCAGTTGAAAACATCAATGGGATCTTGCCCCGTGAATGCTGACCAGCAGCACCAAGAGCATCTGCAACTGGATGATCAAACGATTTGTTGTCACCAGATGAAAAGACGTTCACCTGTGGGTTCACCAACTTCAGCCATTTAGTTGTGAAGTCGGAAGAACCATGATGGCAAGCCTTCGCAACATCAGATTCAAATGGATGATCTGAAGTACCGTGGTGAGCAATCAAGTGTTTCTCGGCTGGAATGTTTAGGTCGCCGCCGAAAAGAAAAATGTGTTTGCCAAAAAACAGCTTGAGCACAATGGAGTGCCCATTTCGAGTGTGGGACGAATCAAGTTTGTGGTCTTTTGTTTCGCCCCGAAGGGCAGGTTTTCCGAATCCAACATATTCAATTCGCCCGGACATCTTTGTTGGCACTGGGCCGAGTACCTTAACGTGAAGTTTCCCTTCGCCGGTTGACGAGTAGCCGGGAAGGACTTTGTCTCTGACGGTTACTCGTTTCGCCTTGTCCAGTCTTCCATCGGCAAATGCATTCCATGCGGCCAGCATAAGCTTGCCAAAGGAAAACTGAATTAAAGAAACGTCAGCGAGATCACGATCAACAAGCTCCCCGATATCCTCGATGTCGTTGAACGTTTCGGTAAGAACCTCGACTGGTTTACCATCAATTGTTCGTGTAGCAGTCTTCCCAAGGTTGAAATCAGGTTGGCCTTTTTTGTAACGAATGATTCCGTTGTGGAACAAAGTCCCTACTGTGAATCGGTCGTCATTCAAGACCGCAGTGCATCCCTTGAAGTGGTCTGCATCAGGATGGCTGATCACCATTGCTTTGATGTGAACCTTGCGGCCTTCTTTGAATATCGACTTGTAGCGATGGAGCATAAACCTGTAGATGGCGTTGGTTGGGCCACCGTCGATCATCATGACGCCTTCAGGTGACTCGATAATTGCTCCGTCACCCTGACCAACATCAACATAGAAGGCTTTGAAGATGGGCGTGTCTCGAATGTCGTCTTTAAATACCCAGCCTCCCGGCCCACGCCCTCTTGTTTCAACCTTGAACCAGTCACCGTCTTGATCCTCAACTACCAGCAATGTTCCCATCAAGACATGATTGGAAGCACTTGCAGTCTTCTTGGGGGATTTTCTCAGGATAGTTTCAGGGCGATTACCAAAGACACGGGTTTCAGCCATTGCATTTTCCTTTGTCGAAGAAGAGAGCTTGATCCAATAATTTAATGCGTTTGATTGCGAATTAAAAAAACACGCCGAATTGGACGGGTTATGCCCTTTCATCTCCACCAAATTGTGGTGGAAAGTCACGGCCACAGAAATTTTACTGGAATTCGCTCATGCGGATCTGAATCCGCCTATGATCCAACTGTTTTTGGGATGTATTCGATAACCAACGTCACGATGATTGGCGGAACATGAACTTGGAATCGAAAAAAACTTTCCCGTTTCGGTTAACGCACCAAAATTATTGTCATAGAATTACTTTGAGGCAGGCACAGTTAAGGTTGAGACAACAAGACTGGTTCGTAGCTTCATACGAATGCACCTCTTGCATTCAGATTTTTCGTCAGTTATTTCTGCGCTAGAAATATGCGCTAGTCGATGTATCAACAAGCAAGTCCAAATGATTGGAAAAAGAATGAAAAGGCAGCCATCAAAAGCAGACAGGTGTGCGTTTTACGGACGAGTGAGCAACAAGAATCAAAAGTTAAAACAACAATGGACACTGGCAGAAAACTACTGCAAGTTTCATGAGATCGTGATCTCCGAAGGCGACCGGTATTCAGATAAAGAAAAGCGACACAAATCAGAGAATCGTGAAGAGTTTCAGCGGTTGTTAATGGCGTGCGAGCAAGGAAAATACGACTGGATAATCATTTCTGCTTTTGATCGTTGGGGCGTAAAAGGCACTGATGAGTTGTTTGCCTTTCGCTCGCGCCTCAAAGAATACGGCGTAAAACTCTGGTCAGTTTCAGACCAATTGGAACTTACTGGCGTTGATGACGATGACTATATGCGGATCATCATGACTGCGTTAGCCGCCACCAAACAAATGCAGTTTTACGCGGATCGGAATATCATGAAAATGGTCGAAATGGCGAAACATGGTTGGCACGCTTCTGGATCGGTGCCCTATGGCATGGATCTTCGATGTTCCCCGTTGAATGACAAAGACAAAACTCTTTTCCGTTTGCATACGATTGCTCGCCCGCGAGATGGACAAGCAAGTTACAAAATCATCTCACCAGATGGAAGTGAAAAATTGGTGAGCCGCATGCCAGCCCGCAAATCCAAAGAAACCGGTTACCGCCTGACGCCTTCGATTGATGGTAACCGAATAAAAGCAATTCGAGTAATCTTTGAACTCTATTCTCGCGACTATCATCCTGCTGAGATTAGACGACAACTTCACGAACGAGGATTGTCCCACTATGGAAAACCGTTTCAAGACAATGCGATAAACACGATAGTGGCGAATCCTGCTTACATAGGACGACCTGCTTGGGGAAAATACGCCATTGGATTTTATCGACAAGTGTTCGATCAATTCCCTATTGCACCACCAGAGAGAAAAAAGGGAGAAGCCAAGCAGTATTTCAAGGATAGTGCTCATTTCGTCTCTTCATTGGAGCCGATTTTCGAAGAGGACACTTTTGTTTCAAAAGAAGTATGGGAATTGGTCCAAACACGATTGGAATCGAAACGAAGAAACAAAAAGAGTCGTCCAAGAACACGCAACCGGAGCAACCATCCATTGAATGGGATTATTGAATGCCCATCCTGTGGAGAAAAAATGGTGACGGGAAGCGGAACAAGTAGAAGCGGCGAAAAGCAAAACTATTTCATTTGTGGTTCATACGCTAAATCGAAACGCATTGCCTGCCGCGCTAATTCAGTGAATTGGAATTTACTCGACTCCTCACTTGAAGAACTTGTCACTGTGGTTGCGGACAACGTTTCGAGTATTGCTAAACTGAATCCAACGAAGCCCCTTGTTGATTTGTCAGCAATAGACCCTGCACTCGGCTTTGTATTGCAATTTGTGAACAAAATACGTCATGAATTGGGGGTGAAGCCAGTCAAGTCACTGAAAAAGCAAAAGATTGATTCTTTGCTAAAACGCTATCGACGACTCAAATGCAAAAGTAAGAAAAGATCTTTGGTTCAAAAAGAGACCGCGATTAGAGAGATAAAGAATCTAGGGCAACTGATCAGAGAAACCCCTAGTTCAACTCTCAGAAGTCAATGGAATGAAGAATTACGAGACCTTGAAGCAAAATTATCAAGGCTTGACGATTCGCATTCAGATCTAGAAGTCCAACTATTGTCAGCAATTGATAACGCAAAAGGGATTGTTGAATCAATCAAAAGCCAAAAATCTGTCGAGCGTGCAAGAGTTTTCGAGTTTCTTTTGAGCGGCGTGAAACCGATCATGCGGCTAGAGAACATGAAAAATGGCAAGACAAGAACGAAGGTGATTGGCTTTGAATTCGTCGGAAACAAAGGAGTTTCAGAGCACGTGCCGTCTGCGCTGCAATTAGGAGGTAGCCACAGGGGCAAGGATTGAGCGCGGCGACCAACATGAAGTTGGCGGGAAAAGTTGTCGAAGCCAGGGCGCGTGAGATGGTTACGTTTCCATCTTCCAGCGGTTGCCGCATTACTTCGAGTGTCTTGCGATTGAATTCGGGCAGTTCGTCCAGGAACAGCACGCCGTTATGCGCCATGGAAATTTCGCCCGGCACCGGTGTACTGCCACCACCGACCAGTCCAGCATCACTGATCGTGTGATGTGGCGAGCGAAAAGGTCGAGTCGCCATCAGGGGCTGGCCGGAATCCAGCAAGCCCAGCGCGCTGAAAATTCGAGTCGTCTCGATGGACTCGTTGGCAGAAAGTTGCGGCAGGATGGTTGGTATCCGTTTGGCAATCATGGTCTTGCCGCTTCCTGGAGGACCCAGCATCAGCAAGTTATGCGAACCGGCTGCTGCGATTGTGATCGCGCGCTTGGCCATCTCCTGGCCTCGCACATCGCTATAGTCAAATTCGTAGCTGGAAAATTCTTCGTACAACGCTTCCATTCGCGAAGGCGTGGGGTCAATTTCAATCTGTCCGGAAAAGAAAGCAGCGGCCTGAGCCAGACTGTCGACCGGGATGACCTCAAGTTCCTCGACAACAGCGGCTTCGCCAGCGTTTTCACGGGGGACTACAATTCCTCGCAAGCCACTTTGTTTGGCGGCGCAGATCGCCATCGACAGACAACCTTTGGCAGGCCGAGTGTGTCCTTCCAGCGCAAGTTCTCCTACGACGGCGTATTCCTTGATCCGCTCGCCTTCCAACTGTCCGCTGCCGATCAACATGCCCAGTGAAATTGGCAAATCGAAACTTGCGGCTTGTTTGGGCAATTCGGCAGGTGCGAGATTAATTACGACTCGCGATTGAGGTCGACTGAATCCCGAATTCACAATGGCTCGTTCGACTCGATGCGTGCTCTCGCGAACGGCGGCTTCGGGGAGTCCGACCAGAATGACTTTCGGCGCTGACTTGGTAGCAACATCAACTTCGACTTCCACAGGAAGCGCGTCGATACCAAGCAGGGTAAAAGTTTGAAGTTTTGCGAGCATCTTGTCACCAATTTGTTAGGATCACAAACGAATTGGATCACCGGCTATTTCGGGTCGCCAATTGTCTGAACAGCAAATTCAAATTCGGTTTAGCAACCGAAAGTGTCAAAACGTAAGGAATACGTAAGAATTCGTTACTGCCCTGCAACAAATTTGTGTTTAGGACCGCAGATTGGATGCGCGGTGCTCGTATCAAGACCATTAATGGATGATTGCGCTCCCTTCGCGCCATAATTGGCTTGCAGATGAATCGTACGTTAATTAAAACTTTACTTCAATCAGGCAGAGTAAAACCGTTTACAGTGTTGGACGGTAGATAGTGCGCGACCCGTATTGGAGTAGTAATGAAAGACTTGAACCTACCGCAAAAAGAGATGATGTTCGGGCACCCGACCGGGCTGTTCACCCTGTTTTTTGCCGAATTGTGGGAGAGATTTTCTTACTACGGAATGCGTGCCTTGCTGGTCTTTTATATGATCAAAGGCTTCATGGGGTACGGCGACAGCAACGCCTACACGATATACGGTGCCTACACAGCACTCGTTTATATGACTCCATTCTTTGGCGGCATGATCGCCGACCGTTTACTGGGTGCTCGGCGAGCGGTGATTCTGGGCGGCTTATTTATGGCGGCCGGTCACTTAATGATGACGATCGAGAGCAAGCTGGCTTTCTTCACGGCGTTGGCGTTCTTGATTGTCGGCAACGGATTTTTCAAACCAAATATTTCTACCATGGTCGGCTCGCTGTATCCCAAGGGCAGTCCGAAGCGCGACAGTGGTTTCACAATCTTTTATATCGGAATCAACCTTGGTGCCGCGATGGCTCCGTTGCTGTGCGGTTATGTCGGTGAGACTTTTGGATGGCACAAGGGATTCGGACTGGCGACCATCGGTATGTTGACTGGGTTGGCCGTATTCATTGCTCCCACGATTATCTCGCAGTTGCTGCTCTTGGTGAGTGCTACGTTTGCGACGTTGAACATTCTGGAACTGGAAGCCCTGGACGCCATTAATCCGTATACGAATATTATAGTGGCAGTGACTTTGGTCTTGTCCGGCATATTCGCATTCATTTCACTGGGGGCTCGCGAGAAGAATGAAGACTTGCACATCGGTAAGTTGTCTAATTTCCTCACTCAGTTATTAATCTTGTTAGGTGCAGGTGGTATTGCCTATGCAATGACGCAATACCATCCTGACGAGTTCTACACCACGATCATCTTCTGGGTCATCGCGATCGTTCTGGTTGTTGCGGCACTCATTTCAGTAGTGGCAGTTGCCAAGGCGGGCTTGCCGGCCGGAGCGGGCTTGCCGCCGGATTCGAGCAAATTGCGCGAGTCAAAATTTGGAATTCCAAAAGAGTGGTTGGTTTACCTGCTGGCTCTGTTGTCGGTGCCGATTTTTATGTTGCTGGTGTCCGGGTTCGAGCCGGTGTTTGGCAAAGAAGGTGGCCAACAGTTGATCCCCGATGCGGTCGTTCACTACTTTGAAGACAGCAACAATGGCTTCATGAATATTCTGGGCACGGTGGTTGCCGAAATGAGCCGACCTGCCGGGTTGATCCTGATGTTGGCCGGTGGCGGAGCGCTGCTCTACTTGGCCTCGCAAATATTCCGTTTGGGAAAAATTCCACGTCAACGAATGTATGTGGTGATGATCCTGACGTTCTTCTCGATGTTGTTCTGGTCGTTCTTTGAGCAAGCTGGTAGTTCGGTCATCAACTTTACTGACCGCAATGTAGACCGTGTTGTCGATGAAGAGTTGGTCGTTACTCAAGACAACTTAAGCGATGAAGCGAAACGTATGCGAATTCCAAACGATACCAACGATGAAGGCGTCAAAGAATTA
>CAZOXC010000167.1:0-6722 GCA_964583205.1 uncultured Pirellulaceae bacterium
GTCAAATATCCGAACCAGGGATGGGGGTACGATGTACGGCGTTTTAAGGGAGCAAGCTCATCGATCAGTTTGTCAAACTGAAGATTGATCACTTCGAAATCGGAAATTACCGATACGTCACAATTGGGGTCGGGTTTGAAATCGGCCAGCGAGACTTGATCTTGAGGCTCCAGATCTCGATGTAGTTCGCGAATGATCTCGATAATCCGCCCGTTGACCTGATTCAAATGATGAAACACCATCAACACCGACCAGTGGCGGCTGGATTCTTCGATCCCCATCATTCTGGGAATTCGCACACGGTTTGAAGCCAGAGTGAAATCCAGATCATCAAACAACTTGAGCAAATCGGTCGCTTCCGACTTGTAGGACCGAGCTGCCTTGCGATCCGAAGTAATCACACTGCCGCAACGAAAAACAAAGTTCAAGAACGCTTGCTCGCCCCCGGGGATTCCGCCGTCTGTTGACACTGCTTGTTCCGTTTAACGAGTAAGCGAGTTCATGAAAATGTATTGGCAGTTTTTGGACTACCCATCCGCTGAAGATTCGCCTTTGGGCTTGATCAGGCAGTGGAATCCGATGCACTTTTCTTCTTTCTCGCGACTTTGTTGCGCAGCCATCAGAATCTGTTGAACTTGACTCATCATTTTCGGGTCCAGTGCCGCCGAGAGAATTTGTTGGCCCTGCGGACCCATCACAACGGTCGTAAGAACGGCGACAGTGTTATCGTGGCTGAGAGCACCGATAATGTTTTCGCCTACCTGTTGTTCAGCCGACTTGATGGTCGTCACGAAATGCTGCAGTTGTTGCTGATCGACTTTTTGAACGATTTCATTGGCTGCTGCGCCATCTGGAGCTGTCGAAGATTCAGAAGTATTCTGTTCAGGCTTGTTTTGTGTCATGTCAGTTCGCATTTAAAAAAACTGGACTGGAATTCGGACCCGTCTGGCTAAACGTCGCCCGGATCAACTAATTGTACGCGATGGTTGAAATTCTGGATACTTGCCGTTCGAATAGTCCCGATCGAACTTGGACCTATCGGACCGGGAGCAGCCGGCGGACAGTTTTGGAAAGCGCAAATGGAAGAGACAGCGGTAAAAGTTGAGCAGTCGCGAGTCGGTTTGGGAGTCTTCGCTGGACGCCCGATTCCGGAAAAAGTCGTGATCGGAAAAATCGAAGGGGATATCATTGCTGACGAAGAATTCTGCTCTGAATATTCCTTTGATATCGGCGATGATTTGCAGCTTGATCCCCACGCGCCGTTCAGGTTCTTGAACCACTCCTGCGATCCTAACTGTGAATTCGACTGGTGGTACGATGACGAGGAATTGACGGAAGACGAGGAGCTGCCGGACGAATCAGACAAAAATTTGAACGATGCCGCGATACCTGACGTTGCCAAGTCTGATGTCTCCGCGTCTGAAGTCGCTACAGTTGACGTCGACGCGTCTGAAGTCGACGAAGAAAGTCAGGATGACGAAGAGTCTGATCAGTCGGAAGAGGATGTGCTTGAGCCCGAACGGCCTCGGTCTGCCTATTTGATCTCGCTGCGAGAAATTTCGCTCGATGAAGAGTTGACCATTGATTACAACTGGTCCGCCGATGGTGCGATTCCTTGTCAATGTGGAGCCCTTAGTTGCCGGGGCTGGGTTGTTTGCGAAGACGAACTGCCCTACGTCGAAAGGTAGCATGCCTGGAGAGGTATCGCACATCGAGCGAATGCGTGTCGCACAAGGTGATTGATTCGCAAGAAAATGTGGCGGATGGCAACCGATTCGTTTGCATTTGTGCGATTGCAAAATACCATTTACTTGATAACCATCTCCGACGTGACCAAAAGCGTATTCCAGAGGAAGTTCAATGAAGCCCAAGTTTGTCACCCTGATTTTCACATTGCTTGTTTGTTTTGGCTTGAATTCAAGTCTGCAGGCTCAAAAGGCCAAGCAATGGATTCGCTACCCCAGTATTTCACCGAACGCTAAACAAATTGCGTTTTCCTATCAGGGGGATATCTGGGTTGTGAATATCAAGGGCGGTGAAGCTCGCATGGTGACCTCGCACGAAGGCTACGAGCGTTCGCCTGTCTGGTCGCCGAATAGCAAACAGATTGCGTTTATGGCGGACTGGCATGGTAACGGCGACGTGTATGTTGTGGATGCTCAGGGTGGTTCGCCAACAAGGCTGACCTACCATTCGTCTGGTGACACGCCGACTGCATACACACCGGATGGCAAGCAGGTGTTGTTTACCAGTCGCCGTCAGGATGCTCATGACTCGCGTATCGGCAGCAGTGGATTTGGCGAGCTGTATTCGATTTCAATTGATGGTGGTCGACCCTCGCAGATCATGACCACCACGGCTGAGTACGCAAACTTTGACTCGGCAGGTAAGCGAATTGTTTTTCATGACTACAAAGGCTTTGAAGATAATTTTCGCAAGCACCATACTTCAAGTGTGACTCGTGATATTTGGATGTTTGATACGGATGACGAAAAATACACTCGCCTTTCTGGGTTCAGTGGCGAGGATCGAAATCCGGTTTGGTCGCCCGATGGGGACAAGGTTTATTTCCTTAGTGAGCAACTCAATGCCGCAGCACCTGGTGAGGCTGACAGCAATCAACCGCCGCAGCGTAGCCAGAAGTCGCCTGTCATTCCGCAACTGAAGAGCACTTTCAATATCTGGTCGCTGGATCCTGACAACCCCAGCGAGCAGGAACAGGTGACGAAGCACAAGCGGCACCCGGTGCGATTCCTGAGTGTCAGCAAGAATGGCACTTTGTGCTACGGCTTCAACGGTCAAGTCTTCACGATGGCACCCGGCAAGAAAGCCAAGCCCGTCAACATCAAGGTGACACCGGTGTTTCGTGCCAACTCGGCCGATGTAACAACGATTCGCGATGGGGCCACCGAGTTTTCGGTTTCACCCAACGAAGAAGAGGTGGCTTTTGTTGCTCGTGGCGAAGTGTTTGTCGCCAATGTTGAATTCGGTACCACCAAACGAATTACCAATACGCCTGAACAGGAGCGTTCGGTGACTTGGGGAGACGACAATCGCACTTTGTATTTCGCAAGTGAACGAAACAAATCGTGGAATATCTACAAAGCCTCGATTGATCGGGAAGAGGAAGATGGATTCGCCAACGCGACGATTATCAACGAAGATGAAGTGGTTGCGGACCAACACGAAACTTTCCAGCCGCTGTGTTCTCCAGATGGCAAAAAGCTGGCATACCTCCGCAACCGAACGCAATTGATGGTGCTGGATATCGAATCCGGTGGCTCGAAAGAATTGATTCCGGCCAAGCAAAACTTCTCTTATTCGGACGGGGACATTCAATATTCCTGGTCTTCCGACAGCAATTGGCTTACGGCGACTTACCACGGTCGCGAGAGTTGGACGACGGAAATAGCGGCGGTAAATCTGGAGTCCGGTGAGATCACGAATCTGACCGAAAGCGGGTACGCCGAAAGTGCACCCTCGTTCGCCAAGGGCAACCAGGCGTTACTGTACGTTTCAGATCGCTACGGTGAACGGAGCCACGCAAGTTGGGGTGGCGAGGTCGATGTGATCGCAGTTTATCTGAATCAGGAGTCGTATGACGAAGCGACGCTTGACAAAGAGGAACTGGCGTTGAAAAAGAAACGTGAAAAGAAGGCCAAGGAAAAAGAAGAGAAAGAAAAACAGGAAGACAGCGATTCTGAAGAGAATTCCGACGAAAATTCCGAAAGGGATTCGGACGAAAAGGACGATGCTGATGTCGAGAAATCTGAAGATCAAGACAAAGATGGCGAGGACAAAGATGACGAGAACAAAGACAAGGTTGAGCCGATCGAGTTCAACACGCAAGATTTGGATTTGCGTCGCCGCCGCCTGACTTTGCATTCATCGGCACTGGGCTCTTACGACTTCTCGCCGGACGGTGAGAAGCTCTTGTATACGGCGCAAGTCGATGATAAATGGGCATTGTGGATGTGCGAAGTTCGTGATCGCTCGACCTCGAACATTATGTCCTTGCAAGGACCAGCGGCTGTCCACTTTACGAAAGATGGCAAGGGTGCGTTTCTGATGCAGCAGGGACGATTGGCTCGTCTAGAACTGGGTAGCGGCAAAGCCACCAGCAAGTCGATCAGCTATGCAGCGGAAATGGAAATTGATGGCCCTGGCGAACGAGATTACATCTTTGAGCACGCTTGGCGGCAAGTAAAACGCAAGTTCTACGATAAAAATCTCCATGGCGTTAATTGGAATGCGATGAAGAACAATTATGCGGCATTCCTTCCTTCAATCAACAATAACCATGACTTCGCTGAGTTGCTCAGCGAGATGCTGGGCGAATTGAATGCCTCGCACACCGGTGCTCGCTACCGCCCGCAGGGTGGCAATGGCGATTCCACGGCTTCGTTCGGATTGCTTTACGATACAAAATTTGATGGCCCCGGTCTCAAGGTTGCCGAAGTGATTGACCGAGGTCCATGTGATTCGGCCGACTGCAATATTAAGGCAGGCACGCTTATCACTCACATCAACGGGGTGGAGTTAGATAGCGAAGTGAACCCCTGGAAGCTCCTGAATCGGCAAGCGGACAAGCCCGTTCGGTTGACACTTGATCGTGACGGCGAAAATTGGGAAGAGACAATCAGGCCGATCACGACCGGCGCTGAAAACGGATTGCTGTACGAGCGTTGGATCGCTGGCTGCCGAGAGATGTGCGAAGAGTTGTCGGGCGGTCGAATCGGCTACGTGCATGTACGCGGCATGAACGATGCCAGTTTCCGCCGAGTCTATTCTGAAGTGCTGGGTACCAACAACGAAAAAGAAGCCTTGATCGTGGATACTCGATTCAACGGCGGTGGTTGGTTGCACGAGGACCTGGCGACGTTCCTGAACGGAGATCGCTATTGCAGTTTTGCTCCTCGAGGCCATGAAAACGGCGGATTGGGTGGCGAGCCGATGAACAAGTGGACCAAGCCCGTGGTGGTCTTGATGAGCGAGAGTAACTATAGCGACGCTCACTTTTTCCCCTGGGCTTTCAAAGAAAAGGGTGTTGGCAAGCTGATCGGTGCGCCGGTACCCGGAACTGCGACAGCCGTTTGGTGGGAAACACAAATCAATGGCTCGATCGTTTTCGGGATTCCGCAAGTCGGCATGCTGACGAAGGAAGGATATTACCTGGAAAACAATCAGTTAGAACCGGATGTGTTGGTGCTGAATGATCCACCTTCGGTCGCCGAGGGCAAAGATTTGCAAATGGAAAAAGCGGTTGAGGAACTGCTGCAGGATCTAAAATCGGCAGACAGATAGCCAGGATCGCTTGTCGATTTGCAGGCCGGAGCCAAACTAGGGACGTTTGAGTTTCTTGCGCTCCAGTTCGACTTGATCAAAGCACCAGCAACCGGGTAGGTGGTCGTTGACCAGTCCCATGGCTTGCATGAATGCGTAAGCGGTGGTGGGTCCAAAGAATTTCCAGCCGCGCTTTTTCAGGTCTTTGCTAAGTTCGGTTGAAGTCCGGGTCACGTTGGGAACGGGATAAGGCGAAGGCGTTTTGCCAATGTCTTTCTCGCGATTGGCGGGCTCCCAGCTCCAGAAATAACTGGCCAATGACCCGAATTCATCAAGCATTTCGAGGGCTCGGCGAGCGTTATTGATGGTGGCCTCAATCTTGCCTCGATGCCGAACGATGCCCGGGTCCTGCAACAGACGAGCAACGTCTTTGGTATCAGAAAAGCGAGCGACTTTGTGAAAATCGAATTGCTTGAATGCTTTGCGAAAGTTGTCTCTTTTGCGAAGAATGGTGAGCCAGGACAGACCCGATTGAAAACCTTCCAGGCACACTTTTTCGAATAGCCGCACGTCGTCAACTGTGGGGCGGCCCCATTCCTCGTTGTGGTAAGCCAGGTAATCGTCATGGCCCTCGCACCACCAGCAATGAAGATTGCCTTCGCTGTCTTTCCTTAGATACTCTTTCTGTTTCTTTGCGGCCATGGATTTTGGGTTCGGTTATTCTTCATCCTTGCCAAACACACTGCGGCTGGATTTCGTGCCCCATGTTTCCTGATTGTGTTGTTGACTTTCATTGGGCTTGATCGTGAGCCAATTCCAATCACCTGCGTGAACCATCCGAGCAACCATGCTGATCTGGCCAATATGATAACTGGTGTGCGTCAACGAGCGAACGAAGGCCTGAGACAATGTGTGCGATTCACCTCGGATAAAAATTTCCGAATTGGGATCCAACTGGCGAGCCTGTTCGATCGCGGATTCGAATGCACGCCAACCTCGATCAAAAAACTGCATCAGTGATTCGCGATCGCCTGGCCAGGTTTCGAATTCGGTATCACGATTTCGATCGGGCTTTTCCCCGTCAGTGGTCAGGAAGTCTGTCCAGCGGCTGATCAAGTTCCCGCCAAGATGTCTTAACAGGATGGCGACCGAGTTGAACGATTCACCCGGTTGTCGCCGCAGCTCTTCGTCCGTCAACTGGCTGACTGTTTTGTCAATCATGCGGCGGTAAGATGCTGCACTCTGTGCAAACGCATCGGTCCAGGCAGCGTGGTGTTGATCCATCGGCTGATTCAGACGGCTTCCTGTAGTGGTTCAGAAATTTCCGACAGGCGAACCTGGATTGCCCAGTTTTCGACCTTGATCGGCAGGTCGTAAATCGTGCCGGGGTCTTCTTCCGCGTTCACGATAACTTCACTGCCATCGGACTGTTTGAAAAC
>CAZOXC010000168.1:0-6708 GCA_964583205.1 uncultured Pirellulaceae bacterium
TCGCACACTGTTACCAACATCGTAATAAGCGCCGACTCGCTCACTTTCGAATGCGTCAATGTATTTTGCTGTCTCGTCCGGATCGGTCAGAAAATTGTTCCAGACATTTTCGAACAGGATGTCGATCTGCAGTTCCTCAGCCAACGGCAGGGCTTTCTTGATTTCAGGAATCGAACGTTCCCAACACTGCTCATAGTTGGCATCGTCATTGACGACCCCGGGAACCAGTAGCACACTGGTTCCGCCATAGTCTTTTGCATCCTGCAAAGCTTTCTTGAGCCCATCCAGTCCTTCCGCTCGAATGGCTTCATCTGAATGGCTCAGAGTTTTCTGCCAGTGAATCGAGTCCACGACTCCATGCACGGGCAAGCCCGACTCTTCAATCGCCTTGCGAACTTCATCCTTGTCAGGTCCGCCCGGACTGTTGAGTTCGACGCCGTCATAGCCAAGTTCCTTGAGCACTTTAAACTTGGTCAACAAGTCCACGTTTTCGCCCAGTTTGACCATTCCAATCTTGACTGCTTTTTTGAATGGAGCTGGTGTGGCCGCCGCGTTTGATGTTCCAGCGTTTGATGTTTCAGCGGAGTTCGCTTCGGAGTCCTGATTTTTGGAATCCTGGTCCTGGAAATGATTGGAATTAGGATTTGCTGGGCTGGATGCCTTAGAAGTGGAAGCCCAAGCTGTAGATGCCAAGGTCGTGGAACCGATAGCCAATGCTGAGGTGCCGGCAATGAATTTTCGTCGGTTGATCATGAGTTTTCGAGCCAGTTAAAGTTGCGATCCTCCTATCTTATCAAATTCAATCCAGTAGAGAATCATGGCAATGTTTCCATTGCGACAATTTCATTGCATGAATTATCGGGCTAACAACGATACTGCGTTGCCGGACAAGACGCTGCCGAATAAAACGTGGCCGACTGGTGGCCGTGAGAAAGTGGCCGTGAATGGTGGGCGAATGGTTTCGCTTTTCACCAATTTACAGTTCAATCGATCTACACTCGTTCGACCTGTTCTTCAGCATAATGCTGCCACGGAACCGTATCGTTAACTCCGTCCGGGTTTTCACCACGGAGCAGTACTGGCCGCCACTTTGACATATCGTAGACCTCGCCCATTTGGGCGCTGTGGTGATATCGGGTTTGGGGCGGATAGGCGCGTACTGACGCTGGGCAGACGCGGTAATTGAATGCGAATCGATTGCGACCTGACATGTTGGCATCGGAGCCGTGTACCGTTCTCTCGGAAAACACCAACGCCTGGCCCGGTTGAACTTCCACTCGCTTAACTCTCGACTCATCGACCTCGTAGTCAGGAAAGTAATTCACTGCGTGAAAACCGATCTTGCCACCGAGTCGCATCCAGCGAGTCGGTTCGAACTGGGAACCGCTTTCAAATTTCAAACAACCACTCTCGATGGTGGCAGGATCTCCTGGAATCCAGACAGTGACTTGAAACAGTTTGCTCAGATCAGGGGGAAACGTCAGGGGTTCCCGAAAACCTTCCTCGAACATGAACGTTGTCGCTTGATGCCAACCAACTGGATTGTTTCCGGGTGGTTTGTGAAAGATCTGTGATCGCCAGGTAAAGATGTTGGGGCCCAGCAATTGGGCGATGCGTTCGGTGATGGCAGGATGTGCCATGATTCGCATCATCTCGGGCATTTCAAGGTGACGGTCCCGGTCGCAAACGACACCGTAAGTTTCATTCATCTCGCTGCGACGAGCGAGTAGTCGTTCGCAGAAGGCTTCCATCTCATGAGCAGGGAGAACATCGAAGGGCTGCAAGAAACCATTCTGATAGAATTGTTCAATCTCCCCCTGTGACAATTGATACTGTTCTTCGACTTCTACAAGTGGCTTGTAGTTTTCTACCTTGATCGGCGGACAGATTTGATCATGAGGCAGCTTACTTCCAAAACTGGAAGCATACGCCATCATCATTTCGAAAGTCCAGTTGTCAAATACTCGGCGTATCACGCTTGCTTTGGGAAGCCAGCTAGTGGGTAAACGGAGGGTTCGCCACCCAATCATCAACCACATAAATTGAGAGCTGAATATGCGTAGGATCGTGCCTGGCGGTTTAATTGGCTTCGGTTTTTTGTTCATGCGGGCCTGTTCGAGGTTGGAATTCCGTTAAAGATGCACTGCACGCGGCCGATCTTATCATCTATCCGTGATGGTCGGCAACGCCGCATCCCAAGTTGCCAAACCAGCAGGCTGCGGCGAATTCTCCAACGCAAAAACCACATTTACCGTCACTAGCCGCAGCCACGCCTGACTCGAATTTCAGGCCGAGATCGACACTTGAATTCAGCAATAAAAAGCCTAAACAAAAGCGAGTCGCTTACTTCATATTCGGCGCAATGTTCGATGAACCACCTATATGGCAGGGTTTCAACTGGGGTAGTTCGTATGATCTGGAGGGCAATTGCCTTAGTGCAACTTCGGCTTCTAACGATTGTAGGGCTTGTTCGCTTCCGACAATCAAGTTTTACAGCTCGCGCCACAAAAATGCATCGGCCTGCCTCGCGTAATAGACATAGGCTTCAAATTAGAGATACATGATCGAATATGTCGGTCTTGTTGTGAGCAGGCGACCCACCAATTTCACAATTATTGAACCAAATCCATGTCTAGCTGTTTTAATCAAGCTACGAAGGCTCGAACTTCACGTCGTAGGCGTTTCCGTTCAAGGAATTCTAATCGATTAGGCGCTGCGGCCGTCGAGTGTGCATTTTGTTTGCTGCTTCTGATGCCGTTAATCTTTGGCACACTTGAGATGTGTGCAGGTATCCTTGCCAGGCAATCATTAACGGTTTCCGCATTTGAAGGTGTTCGTGCGGGAGTTGGGCGAGGCACCACCAACGCCGACATTCTGGTTCGAACCGCACAGGTCTTGGAATTCCGCGGAATCAATCTTGGTAACGCTTCCACTACCGAATTCGCGGAACCAGGTGATCCCCACGGAATTTTCCTGATTACTCGTGACGGACTTCCGGTCGAGGACCTTGACGCTCTTGACACCATCACCGTTCGAATTGTGGCACCCACTGCGGGTAATGCCACGCCCATTTTTGAGCATCTGGCCAATCGGGATATCGGTGTGTCCGTCACTATGGTTCGTGAATTCGACAAGCCTCTTGAAAACTAAACACATTCTCCGCAACTGATTTGATTTACCTCTAGAATTCAAATGAAATTACTTCGATTAAAAAGACCCGCTAGTGGCCAGCAACGCCGAGGAGCGACAGCGGTAGAATTCGCTTTGGTTATTCCAGTGTTCGCACTGTTCTGCGTAGTCCTGCTGGATTTTTCAAGGCTCAGTTTGGCTCGCAGCGCGGTTCAGAATGCGGTCTATAGATCAGCTCGCTTCGCCATGACCGAAGGCGTGACCCGGCAGGAAACCATCGACTCAGTCAATGAATACTTGGAAATCTTTGGGTTCGAAGCTCCGGAGAGTTCCATCGTTGTCGGCCAGATTTATCTGAATGACGAGGGGCTAGCTTTGCCCGTCGACACGATCAGCGAGTTTGACAGTGAGTCGGTCGAATTTTACGTCGAAGTATCCCTGCCATTTGATAATGCGACTCTGGTGTTTCCAACCTTCTTTCCTGATTGGGTTGCAAACCGGGATATTCGATCAGAAATCAGGGTCCGTTCGGAGCGCTATAGCGGGTTCTTTAATCCGTCTGAAGCCTATGCGAATTGATTGACGACCATGTAACAAACAACTTCTCATTCTGAGTGTTTTCTCCTTTCATAAAAATCACCTTGACTACCTAACACTGACGTATCGGAGGACCAGATGCCAAACTATCATAAAATTCATCAACGCCGCGGGGCAGTTATCCCGTTATTTGCGATTGTCTTTTCAGTGCTGTTGATCTTTTGTTCGATGGCAATCAACCTGGCTCATGTTCAGTTGACAAATACTGAAATGCAGATCGCGCTCGATGCCACCGTTCATGCGGGCGGTCGGAGGCTTGGGACACCAATTCCCAATGAGGATGGATCCATCCAAACGCTCAGTGAAGCAAGGGCGGACGTCCTGGAGTTTGCGAATTATATTGCCTCGCTTAATACCGTTGCAGGAAGTCCGGCGGTTATTCCAGAGTCGTTGATGGAATTTGGTCGTTCGACTCGGGCCTTAAGAGCCAACGGAAGTTTTGAGTCCTACCAATTCAATCCAGTTGAAGACCACCAGATTCCCAGTAGCTTTCGCATCATTAGCAACGAATTGCAAATGCCTTACGTGTTTGGTGCCTTCACTCCTTCGGATACGTTCACAGTCGGTGGCGCTTCCGTTTCAACGCAGGTTGATCGTGACGTGGTCCTGGTGTTGGATCGTTCTGGATCCATGGTTCAATTCGAAGACGAGCCGGGCTTGGGCACCACAATCGCCGCCATTTTGTCAGAAGAATATATAGAAGTGGGTGAGACTATTTATGAATATCGTGTCCAATGGTCACGGCCGGCAGATGGTATCGATTGGAGAGACTCGGGATTATTCGGGCCTTATATGACCCAGGATGAATTCGACAGCTTCACAGGGTTTCCTTCGCGCAATATTTACCGATTGAATTACAGCAATAGTAACTTAGTCAGTCATACGCCTGATCAAGTCCATGACAAAATTACAGAGACCGAACACGATCACGCTCGCTTTGGTCGACCGAGATTCAACGGCGATTATCCCAACAGCTTGTACGAAAAATGGTACACGAACAATCTCATCTACTGGTTAGAGGTAGCCGAGGCTGTGTATGACGATCCAGACGTGGCAAACGACACCTGGACCCATTTGTTAGGCGATGATCCGGAAGAATGGACTTCCGGCCTTTCTGTCGAAGAACAACGTGCTCTACTGCGGGGACGTATGGCCCTGTACGCACATGACTATCGACATCGGTATCGACTTAATGACTTTACCATCGCTGCCGACGAAAATCTCGAAAACCGACAAGCTCCTGACTTCAGTCGCTGGTATCATCTTGACCGAGGCGTTACTGTCTTTTTGAATGTTTTGGGCGGAGGTGTTGATCCAGATGGCACGACACGCGACGGAACTGTACAGAAAGAATTGATCTCGTTTCTGCCGTTCAACTACGGGCCGAACAATGCACCGTTGCAAGGATACAACGCTGACTACCACGAAGCGGATTTTGACTACGGCTTGCAAGACGATGGATTCCCATCGGCGTTCGTGAACAACAGTAACGACCCAGGTTATGCTCAGCCGCATAGTGGTTCATCCCTCTCGCTGCGTGAAATTCTCGGTACGATTTGCCCTCACGGCAGCACGGCAATCGGTGACTCGCTGCGAGAAGCTGTTCTGGTCGTTCGGAATCCAAACAGAGCACGAACTTTCGCTGCCAAGACAATTGTAGTCTTAACCGATGGAGACAACACTTTCGGGGACGACCCAGTCACTGTTGCCCAACAAGAACTCGCCAACGAGGATGTGCTTGTTCACACGATCACTTTCACGCCGGGTGTTTCGACTGCCGGTAGAACCGCAATGTCGAGTGTTGCTGGCTTCGGTAAAGGTAGGCATTATCACACCGATTCAGGCGGGGAATTGTCCAGAATCTTTGAGGAAATTGCTAACAACCTGCCAACGATTTTGACTGAGTAGAAAACGTAACACTCCTACAAGGGTTATTGACCCTGAACCTCATAAGAGCGCATTCCAAAATTTGGTTTGCGCTCTTTTTTTGTTTCGTCTCGAGTTTGTTCCAGCCACGATAGTGGCGACTTGAATTACCCAGCCACCGTAGTGACGACTGGGATTTCCAGCCACGATAGTGGCGACTCGAGCATCCCAGCCCCAGCCACGGTAGTGGCGACAGGTCTTAGCCCATGGTGTAAGCCATGGGACTTGGTATCAACCAATCACAAAGCCCCGGAGGGGCGGCAGCAATGTTGTCCGGTACACGCGACGGGTGGACGATTATCTAGAACTACGATTCAGTTCGTTTGGAATCCGATGCGGCCCAATCGTACTTGCCTTGGAATACGCCCCAGACGTGCGAACATATGCGCAAATTAAGATTGCAGACATCGTGTAAGTACATGCCGGTGCAGGTTTCCAGTTCGCATGGACCAAGTCCGTAGATGACCGCATTCATGGACTCGTACATGACACGCCATTGAGATTCGGTCAATTCAATAAATTCTGATTCAGACTCAGACTGTAGGCGAACCAGGGGCTGAAGTTCTCGAGCGGCCGAGACATGATCGCCGAGAACAGTTTGAATTGCTCGAGTCGAGCCACCACCAAATACTTCAACGAAGACGAAAGAGAGGAAATGTTGTTCACGCTGGCTAAACGGTATTTTGATGGTCTCGACAGCCATGAATCACCAGCGACCAATGCCGCGCTCAACAAAAAACGTTACGACACCGACGCTACCAAAGCGAAGGTGGTTTGGGTTCGGGTTTGATTGTATAATACAAACGAGGTCTGCACCACATCGAAGGTCTGCTCAATGGGCCTGTGCATAAAAACCATGTTGAGCCTATCTGAACTACCAGAGAGGTTTCCATGTCAACCGCAACCCAATCATCCCCGGCATTGTGAAGGATGGTGTGATCGGCATGGCAAGCCGGCGAAGAGGCATGGGCAATGATCGACCAGTGGGTGAAAGAAGATAGTGAATAACGGATTCTCACGGGCGAATCTAGATTCGCCCGTGAGAATCCGTTATTC
>CAZOXC010000169.1:0-6700 GCA_964583205.1 uncultured Pirellulaceae bacterium
ATCCATGCCCATCAATCCACTGGCGACCTGAATATCAAATAAATTTTTGGGGCGCTGGTCGACGCTGTTCAAGCAGAATCGCAGTTCATGCTGGCCCGCATGAAGCAGAGTAACATGATCGCCCCCGGTCAGCACCTTCCAGAATAAATCAACATTTTCCAGTGCCAGAGCGTCAATGATTTGAATGCCCGAAGGCGTAGCCACCTGAATCAAGCAAAGTTTCGGACGATAATAGTCCTCGCCCACGAATTCGGTATCAAAAGCGATCCACGGTTCCTGGCGGAGCGAATCGCAGTATTCCCTGAAAGTTTCTGAGTCTGTAAGCAGTTGAGTCAAGCGACGGCCAAATAAATCTTTTGAGAACGAGCAATTCGTGGTTGAACAAAGTTTAGTCTATCGCTTATTTTCATTTGTGGAAACGGCCAGCTTAAATAGTCGACTATATGGACCAAGTCAGCCAAAAATTCGATCGAGTCAAGATCATTGCCAGCGTTCAGGATAAACGCGAAGCGGCTGAGGCAATCAAGGGCAGTATCGACATCCTGGACTTGAAAAACCCCAATTCCGGTTCACTTGGCAGGCCCAGTAAACGTACGGCAAAAGAAGTACTTGCTGCAGCCGATGAGTCAACAGTGTTGAGTATCGCACTGGGCGAACTTGCAGATTTGTCGAAGCCGGAAGACTTTCAGTTTGTCGATGGATTTCATTACGCGAAAGTTGGGCTCTCCAATTGCATAACAACGGATTGGAAAAAAGATCTGGATAATTTGCTGCAGCAGATGCCAATTGGGTCGGAAATTGTCGCTGTGGCCTATGCGGACTGGCGATCCTGCAACGCGCCCAATCCCGTGGATATTGTTCACTTCGCTTTCGAAAATGACTTGCCGGCGCTGGCCATCGACACTTTTGACAAAAGTCAGGGCGATCTTTTTCGGCACTTATCCGAGTTCGAATTGACGGAACTGGTCGGCTTGAGTCGTTGTGCAGGTCTGGAACTGGTTTTTGCTGGTTCGTTAGCACTTGGCAACCTGTCACAGGCAGTTCAATATTCGCCCGATTACCTGGCAGTGCGAGGCGCTCTGTGTCGTGGTGCCCGAAACGATCGGTTCTCTTCTGAATTACTGGAGCAGTTCCGGGTTCGTCTGGACCAGGCGCTTCAGGAGCAGAGTGAAATCGGATCTGAAGCAGCAAGTAAATTGACCGGTCGGCTGATGGCCTGATTGATTGAAGTCGGTCATTGTTTCGAAAAAAAAATTTGTTGCTGGAATTTGCTTGACATTGAAGTCTTGATCTTCAAAATAATCCGCAATGCTTGCGGAGGATTGCAAGCACAAAGAGAAGAGGAATTGCAGGGATGTTGTTGATAATTTCGACACGCAATTAATAAAAAGGATCTCGACTGTGCGTGAATCAATTCTGGAAGCAATCAAACAAGGCAACTGGGACTACGAACCTGATTCGACTTCGGATCAGGAATATGACTCGACAAAGGCGCTTCCCGGCACCGACAAGAAGCTGGAAATTCTGGCTGATCGTATCGAGAGCGGTCTTCCGCTTTGGCATCCGCAGGACCGATTAACTCTTGAAGACCCGGAATCCGACGATAAGCGTTAAGCGACGAACCAGTCGTCGAACGGATTCGAATTAATGCTCGCTCACAAACTGCGGAAACCGATAAATGGCCAAACTCGACATCAAAGTTCCGCACGTTTTGGAGCGGGAAGAAGTGTTTTCCCGTTTACGCAAGTTTTCATCGAAAGTTCACGAACAGCTTGGTAATCAAGTCAGTTCGATTGACGAAGAATGGGACGACGAAAACGAATCGATGGAGTTTTCCGTCAAAGCCAAAGGGATGTCGATCAAGGGCAACATGGCGGTTCACGACGATACCGTGGATGTGCATTCGAACTTGCCCTTCGCTGCGTTGCCATTCCGGGGAATGATCGAATCTTTCATTCGAAACGCAATTGAGCAAGTGCTGGTCGATTCACCTTCGCAGTCAAACTGATTCAGGTTTTGCTGGAACGCATAGTCCGTTCAGGATTGCTGTTCCAATCGGCATTGCTACTCGACGGTCACGCTTTTGGCCAGGTTGCGAGGTTTGTCGACATCACATCCTCGGATCACAGCGATGTGGTAGGACAGAAGTTGTAGAGGGATCACTGTCACCAATGGTTGCAGGAACTCGTCGACTTGCGGAACAAAAATTACGTCATCGACAACTTTCTCGACTCGCTTATCACCTTCCGCAGCGATGGCGATCACCGGACCGCCTCGAGCTTTGATCTCTTCAACGTTGGACATCACTTTTTCGTAAATGAATCCCTGCGGCATTACAAACACGCTGGGAGTCTTTTCATCGACCAAAGCGATAGGGCCGTGCTTCATTTCTGCTGCCGGGTAACCTTCGGCGTGGATGTAACTGATTTCTTTAAGCTTCAGGGCACCTTCCAGCGCGGTTGGGAAATTGTAGTGGCGTCCCAGGTAGAGGAAGTTGGACATCTCCGCGTACTTTTCAGCAATCCGCCGAGTTTGTTCGTTTGTTTGCAACGCAGCTTCGATATGCTCCGGAACTTGTTTGATTTTTTCGATCAGGCGACGACCTTCGTTGTAGCTCAAGTGTCGCAGGCGACCAAAATACAGGGCCAGCATCGTCAACGCGGCGACTTGAGAGGTATAAGCTTTGGTTGAAGCTACTCCGATTTCCGGACCCGCGTGCAGATAGATTCCACCATCGGCTTCCTGAGCGATTGAACTTCCGACAACATTACAAATGGCCATCGTCATGTGGCCTTGTCGTTTCATTTCTCTCAAGGCGGCCAGGGTGTCGGCAGTTTCACCTGACTGAGTGATCGCAAAAATCAAAGTGTCGTCATCCATTGGTGGATTTCGGTAGCGTAACTCGCTGGCGTACTCGACTTCGACTGGCAGGTGGGCAATTTCCTCAAACAGATACTCGCCAACCAGTGCCGAGTGCCAACTGGTTCCACAAGCGGTAAACACAATTCGTTTAATCTTGCGAAGTTCCTGTGGGGTCAAGTTCAGCCCACCGAAGACTGCCGTCGCGTCGTCGTCATTGAGACGGCCTCGCATCGTGTCACGAATTGATTGGGGCTGTTCAAAGATCTCTTTGAGCATGTAGTGCGAATAGTCGCCAAGGCTGACTTCGTCATCTGTGAATTCGAGCGTTTTAATATCGTGCTTGATTTCGCCCGCGTCTCGATGAGTGACTTTCAAGCTGTCAGCGGTGACGATCGCGATTTGATTGTCGGACAGATAGACGATCTTGTCTGTGTATGATGCCAGAGGCGACGCGTCGCTGGCCACGAAGTGCTCGTTGTTGCCGATGCCAATCACCAATGGACTTCCCAGCCTGGCTGCATAAATGGCATCCGGCCAATCGCGAAAAATAATTGCCAGCCCGTAGGTGCCGCGCAAACGCGAAAGCGCATCGCGCATTGCCCGCATAGGAACGTCGTTCGAAGTATTGTCCGGGTTGTTGTTTGAATTTAATCGAGCGACCAGGCATGAGTCGATCAGGTGCGCGACAACTTCAGTATCGGTATCCGAAACGAATCGATAGCCTTTCGATTTCAACTCGGTCCGCAATTCGTCATAGTTTTCGATCACGCCATTGTGTGCGATCACGATACTCTTTTCGCCGCCAAAGTGCGGATGGGCATTGTTCTCGGTAGCGGCACCATGTGTGGCCCAGCGAGTGTGTCCGATTCCAATCCGGGCAGACGCAGTTTTGTTGTCCAGCTTTCCAGCGAGTCCGGCGATCAGGCCTACGGCTTTGGTTACAACAAAATTGGAATCATAGAACATCGCCGTTCCGGCACTGTCGTAGCCACGGTACTCGAGTCGTCTTAGACCCTCGACCAAAACTTCTTCCACGTTGCGCTCGCCTACGTAGCCAATAATTCCACACATTTTTACTGAACCTGATTCTGAAGATCTGCGGTGGGTTTGGAGTCCATAAGGATAAACAGGACTGATTCTCAAAGATACGTTGATTTTCTAATCGGCACGTAGGCGGATTGGGTGAATCCATTTAGAATTGCGCGTCAGAATCTACGAATATGACGGTTAACGGGTCCAATTAATGTCAACTTATACACTCCCGAAGGTGGGGGCTCGGCCAGCTCTGAAGTCTGGCGAGGTTTATCTGATCGCCAATGGTGATTTGAGGCTGTCAGCCAACCAGGTTTGTTGGCCCGCTCAGCGCGATATGGAAGTCCAGATTCGCAGGGCAATATCCAGTTGCGGATACAAATTGAAGCGAGCTCATGGAGTTGATTCGTCCAAGCAGCATGGATTCATCGATTCACAAGCTCAAGGGCTGAAGGTGTTCAGCAAAATTCCGCCCAAGGCGCCTTTGATTGTGGCCGAAGCGGTTTGGCAATATTCGCATCATGTGCTGCACGGGTTGACCACTCATGAAGGCCCGATTTTGACGTTGGCCAATTGGTCGGGACAATGGCCGGGGCTGGTTGGCATGTTGAATTTGAATGGGAGTTTGACAAAGGCCGGCGTGGCGTACAGCAGTTTATGGACTGAAGATTTTACCGCGGCGAATTTTCTGAAGGACCTGAACACCTGGCTCAGTTCGGGCAGGCTCAAACATGCGACTCGGCACGTCAAGCCGCTCAAGCGAATCAAAACTCCTTCGCGACAAGAAAAATTGGGGACAGCTTTAGCGAAGCAGTTGCGTACTGACAAAGCCATCATGGGAGTGTTTGACGAGGGCTGCATGGGAATGTTCAACGCGATCATCCCTGATCACTTGTTGAATCCGACTGGAGTTTTCAAGGAGCGACTCAGCCAATCGGCACTTTATCACGAGACCATGGAAACCTCGGATCGTGAAGCTCGAGCCGTTCGCAATTGGATGGAAAACAAGGGGCTGCAGATCAAGACTGGAAAGCAGCATTCAAAACACTTGACGGACGCTCAAATTCTCCTGCAGTGCAAAATGTATATCGCCGCTCTTCGCATCGCCGATGATTTTGGCTGCGACACGATTGGCATTCAGTACCAACAGGGTTTGAAAGACTTGTTGCCCGCCAGCGACCTGGTGGAAGGGACTTTGAACAATACGGCTCGGCCGCCCGTGACCAGTCGCGATGGAAATCGAGTGTTGTATCGAGGCCAGCCTTTGCCACACTTCAACGAAGTTGATCAGTGCGCAGGTTTAGATGGCTTGATGACTTACCGCGTGCACCGGGCAATGGGCCAACCGGTTGAAAACACACTTCATGATTTGCGTTGGGGCGACTGGGACCAGTCTGCAACAACTGACGAATACGTTTGGGTGTTCCTGATCAGTGGCTCGGCACCTCCAGCTCATTTCAAAGGCGGCTGGAAGGGCGCTTCGAGTGAGCGGCAGCCTGCGATGTATTTTCCCAGCGGCGGAGGCACGCTCAAGGGTATTTCGAAACCGGGAGAGATCGTCTGGTCGCGTATCTTTGTGGAAAACAACAAACTGAAAATGGACTTGGGTCGAGCCGAGGTGCTCGAATTGCCGGCAGCGGAAACTGAGCGACGTTGGCAGGCGACAACGCCGCAGTGGCCGATCATGCATGCGGTCACTTATGGAGTCAGCCGTGATCAAATGATGGCTCGCCACAAAAGTAATCACATTCAAGTTGCCTACGCAAAGTCAGATAAAGACGCTGATGATGCCATGTTGGTGAAAGCATGTATGGCTCGCGAGTTGGGTATGGATGTGGCAATTTGTGGAACTCGAAAAACCGGCAAGGCCTGGTAAGTAATGTCTGAGGGAACAGAACGAAAACAGCAGGGTGCCATTTGTCGCGCGGAAATTGTCGCGATCGGTGATGAACTTACCAGCGGGCAACGACTCGATACAAACAGCCAGTGGATCAGCCAGCAACTTGGCGATTTGGGAATCGAAGTTGCCTTTCACACCACCGTTGGTGATTCGCTCAGCGACAATGTCGAGGTGTTGCAGCGTGCTGCAGAACGAGTCGATTTGGTTGTCACCACAGGTGGATTGGGACCGACAGCCGATGATTTGACTCGTCAAGTTTGCGCTGAGCTGGCCGCGGTTGAGCTTGAATTTGATCAGGCTTCGTTTGATCACATCGAATCAATCTTTCGTGGTTTCGGGCGGACAATGCCCGAGAACAATCGAATCCAGGCTTGCTTTCCAAGTGGTGCGGAGATTATTCCCAATCGGCATGGGACCGCGCCAGCATTCAGTTTGGAACTGGCTGAGTTGCGATCCATCGTTGTGGCGTTGCCCGGAGTGCCCGCCGAACTAAAAGAAATCTGGCGGTTGTCAGTCGAGCGACTGTTGAATCGCCGCTTTGGAATCAAAGAGAAAATCTTTCATCACGCGATTCACTTGTTCGGACGAGGCGAAAGTGACATCCAAGAGGCGCTTGGCGAAGTGCTGGATCGTGACAGGGAACCTCTGGTTGGGATCACTGCCAGTCAGGCCACAATTACATTGCGTATTCAACAGCGAGCCGAGAACAAACTTGAGTTTCGTCGAAAAATCTCGGATACGCTTGAGCTGCTGTACAGTCGAGTCGGTGAAGTTGTGTTTGGCGAGCAGGGTCAGACTTTGCAATTTGCTTGTCTTAACCGTCTGAAAGAATTGGGCCGAACGATGGCCATCGTTGAGAACGGAAATGGTGGGCAGGCAGGTCATTGGCTGGGAGTTGAGCGCGAT
>CAZOXC010000170.1:0-6698 GCA_964583205.1 uncultured Pirellulaceae bacterium
GGATGACCTGCGAGGTTTGAACGAGTACGGTGCCATTAACCGCCCACCGACTGAAGTCGCTCCGGCATTCAAGGCGTTTCAGCGGGGCGTAAATTCTTCCAAACGTTAGCCAACGATCGTTTAATCCACGAACTTTCGGCTGGCCGGTGGCGTAGGATAAAACGGGCAACTGTGTCGATCTATGCGCGTTAGCGGACATTTGAGGCCATAAAAGTTGGATTCAGGATTCTGGCAAGTTCCTCTCTGGATTGTCGGAGCCCCCGATACCTTGAGAGGCATCAGTCGGCTCAGCTATTATGGTCTGGATTATATTGATGTTGAGCACAGCAATCCCAACTTGAATTTCCACTGTCCCATTCCCTCTGGCCTGAAACAATGACCACAGAAAACGAAGACAATTCCGTCAACGACGGTGCTTCCAACAAGGAAACTCCGATGATCGAAGCCGATCGTCTTTCCAAGTTCTATGGCATCTTCGCAGCGACCAGAGAAGTATCGTTCAAGGTCTATTCGGGTGAGGTCGTGGCATTCCTGGGACCCAATGGAGCCGGCAAGAGTACCACCATGAAACTCCTGACCGGATACCTCTCGCCTTCCGAGGGTGTTGCCCGGATCGCCGGATTCGATATGAACAAGAATCGAATCGAGGGTTCAAAGTATCTTGGCTACCTTCCCGAAAGCGGGCCGCTTTACCCGGACATGACTGCCTATAGCTTGCTGGATTTCTTTGCCGAAGCTCGCGGCTTGAACAAAAAAACGAAACTTGACCGAATCGAAAAAGCAGTTGACATCTGTGATTTAAGCACAGTGATCTACAAACCGATTGCGAAACTATCCAAAGGTTTTCGCCAACGAGTGGGCATGGCTCAATCTTTGATCCATGAACCTACGGTTTTGATCATGGACGAACCCACTTCGGGACTTGATCCCAACCAGATCCGTGGCGTTCGCGAAACGATGCGCCGTCTGGGTCAGGAAAAGACCATTCTGCTGTCGACTCATATTCTTCAGGAAGTTGAAGCGATGGCTGATCGGGTAATCCTGATCAATGAAGGCCGTATTGTGTATGACGGAAAAATCGAAGACATCGATCCGCACGGTAAAGGACTGGACGATGTGTTCGCTGACTTGACCGAGTACGATATCACCGAATTCCAAACCGCTGATGCTGCTCAAGCACCTGCGGAATCCGAATAGTAAATCCTCCACCCTGGTCCTCAATCAATAACGAACGTCTGCCATGTTACGAGCAATCGAATTCATCTACATGATCGGAATTGACCTGGTTTTCCTGGCCATTCTGGTATTGATCATGCTGCCGCTGGGAATTTACCGACAGGCGGCCTTTGCCGTGATGAAACGGAATTTCGCAGGTTACTTCAGCAACCCGACCGGCTACGTCTTCCTGTGTCTATTCGTTTTGTTGACCTCCTTCGCCGCCTTCTGGCCACACGAGTTTTTCACCACCAACCTGGCCAACTTCGATCAGCTCAACAAGTTCCTGCCTTACATCATGCTGATTTTCATTCCCGCAATCACCATGAGTATCTGGGCGGAAGAGAAGCAACAAAAAACTGATGAATTGCTTTTGACGCTGCCCGCTCAGGACATTGACATCGTGATTGGCAAGTACTTTGCTGCCGTGATGGTATTCACGGTCTCGTTAATCTTTTCACAGCTTTCGAATTACGCAGTATTGATTGCGATGACGGGCGGAAATCTGGATAGCGGCCTGTTGTTCTCAACCTACCTTGGCTACTGGTTCATCGGAATCGCCATGCTGGCGGTCGGGATGGTTGCTTCGTTTTTAACCAGTAACCTGACAGTCAGTTTTATCTTTGGCGTGGTGCTTAACGCCCCGCTGGCCTTTCTTTCCAATGCCGACGTGATCATCTCGGGAAACAAAGTCGTCAACGCGTTGTTCGAATGGTCGATGTTGCAGAGATTTGAACCCTTTGGTCGAGGCTTGATCAGTCCCAGCTCGGTCGTGTTCTTTCTGGGAATCGTCGTGATTGGAATCTACATCAGCCTGGTCCTGATTGGACGGCGGCACTGGATGGGTGGTCGAGACGGGAATTCGCTGCTGGGACATTATATCTTTCGCAGCGCGGCTTTGGTTTTGACTGTGATTGCGGCAGTGATGGTGGTGCAGCACAGTCCCTTAAATCAACTGCGTTTGGACGTTTCCCAGGAAAAGATTTCGACACTTTCACCCAATACAATCAAACTGATTGACGAAATTGCCAGCGAATCTGATGGGGAGCAAACCCAACAGATTATCGTCGATGCCTATGTCAGCAGCCGGGTTCCCACAGACTTCGTGCAAACTAAAAACGATCTGGTCAACTTGTTGCGGGAAATCAAAGTTCGTGGCAAGCCTCGTATCGTCGTCAACGTGCACCCACCGATTGAACCGGGAACCACCGAAGCACTGAATGCCGAAAAACGTTTCGGGATTTCACCTCAAAAATACCTCTCAGAGTCGCGAGGAATGCGGCGAGAGGAAGATGTGATTCTGGGCTGTGCGTTTTCCAGTGGGCGCGAACGGGTGGTGATTCCGTATTTTGCCTACGGAATGCCTGTGGAATGCGAAATTGTCCGAGCCATCAACAAGCTTGCCAAACCGGCTCGAAAAAAGATCGGCGTGGTCACCACCGATATGTACGTGACCGGACGCTTGATTCGCTTCCGAAATCAATCGATCGTCAAACCTCGCTTGGCGATCTTCGATGAACTCGAAAAACAATACGACGTCGAAGATCTGGAAATGAATGATCCTCTGGAAATCTGGATTGAAGATGACGAGGGTAACAAACGGCGCAAGTACGATGTTTTGATCGTGGTGCAGCCATCAAAAATGACACCCCAGGAAATGGCCAACTTGATCACCGCAATTGAGAATGGACAGCCAGCGCTGATCTTCGAGGATCCCAAGGTCAACAAAGACAATTATCCTCCCCTGACGATGTCTCGCCAGGATCCGCGACAACCGCCGATCGAAATTACTGTCGGCACCGCCGCGCCGCGCAACAACTTTCTGCCTCGCAACGGTTCGGTCGAGACTGGCGACATTCAGGATTTATGGCGAGTCCTGGGTATCGAGCTGGATGGTGCTTCCACCGAACAATTTCCACACATTCCCAATCTGGCCTGGTCAAAAGAGAATCCCTATCTGCGAGACAGTCGCCTGGAAGAGCCGGAAACGGTAATCATCCGAGATGAAGTTGCCGGCAGCAGCGTCATTTTTAATCGCGAACATCCGGCCACCAAAGGATTGAATGAATTGATTTTCGAGTATGTCGGAATCATCAATGAAAAGGAAAATCCAAATCTCGAATTCACCCCGCTGGTGACCACTCAACGTTCCGGCAAGGTGCTGCAGAGCAGTCTGGAACGGTTCGGCAGAACTGATGTCAGCATGCGACAAAGGAACCAAAACAAACAACAGCTTGATCGAGCTCGAGGATTTTCGGACGGGCGAGCGATCGTGGCCGCCGCTATCAGAGAGCGAGGAAACGCCTTTACGGATGATGACGAGAGCCAACCGGACGGAATCAATTGTGTCTACGTTGCCGATATCGATCTGTTGGCCGACTATTTTATTGGCTTGAGAAACCTTCCTAAACGCGGCGGCTTGGAATATCGCTTTGAGAACACACACTTTGTCCTGAACCTGGTCGACTCTATGACTGGCGACAGTGACTACGTTGATATTCGAAATCGCAAGCTTCGGCATGTCACATTGAAATACGTCGAAGAAACATCTCGAAAAGCGTTTGAGAGCGTGGATGAATGGCTGCAGAATTTTGAGAAAAGCTATGATCAAACAGTCACAACAGCAGAAGACGCGGCCCGCGAGGAACTGTTTGAAGTTGGCAATGAATTGCAGGATATCGAAAAACGCATAGAAGAAAAACTTCCCGTAGATAACTTGATTTACCAGGCCAAACGAAATCAATATACCAGGTGTTTAACGAGCAAAATCAGAAGTTGGCCAAACTCCGCGACCAGCTCGATCGTGAACGAGCTGAACAATTGAGATCATTTGAATTGGAAGCAGAAACAGACATTCTCAAAATCCAGAGGCAATACAAGTTGGCTGCTGTGATTTTGCCGGCAATCCCGCCCCTGTTGCTGGGACTCATCGTATTTACTCGCCGCCGTCTGCGCGAGCGAGAAGGTATTTCCAAAGCGCGGAGACTGAAATAGCACAGCCGCTATTCGACTGGAGAAAATTACGTGAACAAGGCTTTTCGAACAACTGGCTTAATGGCGATTGTGGCCGCCGCAATGGTAGGCGCCGCATTGTATTATTACCCCTGGCCGGTTTCGCAGATACAAAATGCCAAAGTCAATGAAGACTTGATCGAAGAATATGCGCTTGGAAATATTTCCGAAGTTGAAATCGAACAATTCGATTATGACACCGGGACGACCCGTAAGCTGCAACTGTTCAAAGATCGCAATTCCAAACAATGGGTAATGCCGCAGTACGCGGACTTTCCGGCGGGCAACAATCTCAACATCTCCGCCATCACCATGTGTCTGAACGGACTGACCGTCTACAGTCTCACCTCGGAAGATGCCAACGATCAGATCCGCTATGGAGTGTTGGAACCGGACGCCTCCGCAGCCAGCGGTAAAGGAATCAAGTTGACACTCACAGATTCCCAAGATAGCCAGGTGGCCGCTTTGATCGTTGGACAGTCACCAGAAGGCCAGGAAGAAAAACGCTTCGTTCGAATTCCCGGTGAATCTCAAATCTATGTTGTCGATTTCCCGGCACAGATACTTTCAACGGAATTCACTTCCTGGGTCAATACAAACTTGATGGGTCTGAATCGACAACAGAATCAACCGGTACTGGATCAGTTGCGTTATATCGAGATCGACAAGTACGTTCTGGACCCCAATACCCTGATGAATGCCGAATCACCGAAAGAGTACCTGTATAAAGCTCGACTGGCGCTCGATTCGAATGGATGGAAGGCTTCTGTTTGGCGTCCCAATGCGGAAGGCGATTTGCCCGAAAAGCCTTCCAGTAGAGGCGAAAATATTCAGCCGAACTGGTTCGGACTCTTCGACTTCCGGTTGACCAATACGACCTTTGCCGGCGTAAAAAAGAAACAGGATATTGTTGTCAAACAAATTATTGAACCAACGGAATCTGCAAAACCGATCGAATTCAGTTCGATGTTGAATAACGGATTCAAGTACACAAATTTCGAAAACGGACGTCACCAGTTTGATGGAGTCGGTGGCGAAGTTCGAATATGCAGGAACAATGGTGTTGTGCAAACTTTGTTGTTTGGCCGCTTCGACGACAATCAATCAACGGGTGACCAGTTGCAACGGTTTGGTGTGCTGTTGGCGTCTGTCGATGAATCTGTTTTCCCCATTCCGGAGAAAATTGAAGACGCAAACGCTGATCAGGAACGTGAGTATCAAGCGAACCTCAAAAGGCGCGAGAATCTGGTTTCAGCTGCACAACAAACGGCCACGGCCTTCAATCAAATTCATGCTGAATGGTATTATGTAATACCGGAAGCCGATTTCAATGCACTCTCACCCAGCCTGAAAGATCTGACCGGCGCAAACTAAAGGGCCAGAGTTTCAACCCTTGCTGATCGGTAAACACAATTGCTATTTGTCTTTGACATCAAGCGATTGCCAAAGGTACCAACTGGCAAAGGTGCGATGCGGCTTCCAGGCCTCGGCCAGTTTGCTCATCTTTTTTGCATCGGGATCTTTGCGCAGTCGATAATTCATTTTGATGGCGTTTTTGATTCCCAGATCATCGACTGGAAACACGTCCGGTCGACACATGGAAAACATCAAAAACATTTGAGCCGTCCAGCGTCCGATTCCCTTGACCGCAATCAGATTGGCAATAATTTCTTGTTCGTCCATCGATTTAAAGCTACCGAACTTGATCTCGCCCCGGAGCGAACGATCTCGTAAATCCAGCAGATAAGTTGCCTTCTGCCTGGAAACACCGATTTGCCTGAGCGATTCAACCGAATGATTCTCCAGCGCTTCAGGTGAGATCTTTGCCGGTTCCAGGGCTTGCTCCAGTCGGCCCCAGATTGTTTTGGCCGCAGCACCTGAGATTTGCTGGCTGATAATCGATGATGCCAGTGTCTTGAATCGATCGCGACTGGTCTTGATTTTGCAAGGCCCAACCTTTTTTATGATGCTTCTCATGATGGGCTCGCTGCGCATCAAATGGAGTCGTGCGGCTTTGATTTGCTGGGCTGAGTACGGCATTCCGTTTTCCTGTTGGCGACAAACTTCTGTGATGCAATTACCCGGTGCTGTTGCGATCCTGCGTTGGGATCTATCATTGTGTCTATGAAAACCACGATTGAACAGCGAACATCCAACCGCCAGATGAGCCGGGATAAGCTCGCGAATCTCCAAGTCGAAAAGCTGAATGGATTGCTGGAACGTATCCTGCCGGACAACAGGTTCTACGATACCAAACTGGGTGGTAAGCCGCAGAAGTTTGCAGGCTTTGATGAGTTCACTCAATTGCCCTATACCTACAAGGAGGAACTGGCCGAAATCAGTGGCTCCGAATTCGCGGCGAATTTGACGTATCCAATCGAAGAATACGTGCGTCTGCATCGAACATCGGGAACTCGAGGCCGCCCCCTGGTCGTGCTGGACACCGCGAAAGATTGGGAATAGTGGATGGA
>CAZOXC010000171.1:0-6667 GCA_964583205.1 uncultured Pirellulaceae bacterium
CGGTTGGACAAACTTCCAATATCGATTCCGAAGCCATGGACCTGCATCGGGCGTTTCAACAGATGCGTAAAGCATTCCGAGAAGAATAGCGACCGTTGGATCAAGCAGGTGGAAGTCTGGATATAGAGGACGTTAGGCATGGATGTATTTCTTCAGGCTGCAATTGAAGAAGCTCAATTGGGACTGTCCGAAGGCGGAATTCCGATCGGATCGGTGCTGGTGATCGACAACAGGATCGTGGGGCGAGGTCACAATCGCAGGGTTCAAAACGGAAGTGTGATTCTGCATGCCGAAATGGACTGCCTGGAAAATGCAGGTCGTCTTCAAGCCGATGCCTATGCTCGCAGCATTCTGTATTCGACGCTTTCACCATGCGACATGTGCAGTGGAACCGCCCTGCTCTACGGGATTCCCAAAATCGTTGTTGGTGAAAACGTTACTTTTCAGGGTCCCGAGGATTACTTGCGGTCACGTGGAGTGGATCTTGAAATTCTGGACGACGCCAGTTGTATCAACTTGATGCGTAAATTCATCGAGTCGAATCCCGAACTTTGGAACGAAGACATTGGAGTTTAGTCGTCCGATTTTTCGGAAAGATGTTGGGGGCAGTAATAGGGAACCGTTTTAGTTTTGACGGGTGATTTTTTCCTGCACACACAGCAGCGGTATCGCTTGCCCTTGTCTTCGGCAGTTTTGGGCTTCCTGGATTCCTTTCTGGGAGGTTTTCTCATGGCCGAAACCTGTGTTATTTGCTGGGTGTTACTTCGCCATGTGCGATGGGCAAGCTGCCAGCGAACAGCCCCTTGATGACCTGCGTCATATGGTCGGTCTGCATCAATTCGAACTCGTCGGTGACTTTGTGGTAATCCTGATGGAGCGAGCCAGCTGAAAAACTGTGCGCGATAACTCCTCGTTCGACAAAAGGCCAGTTGTCGCTGGCGCGATACAGCATGTCGCTGAACCTGGGATGTTGAAAGATTTCAACATCACTACGTTCGCTGGCCGCAGCCATTAGCTCGCCCAGGTCGGATTGGTCCCAGCCGGTAACCCAGGATTTGTTGCGCGCGCCGGATTCAGGTCGCCCGATCATTTCCAGGTTGATCACGGCGACGGTCTTGTCGAGTGCCCACAGCGGGTTGTCGCAATAGTACCTTGATCCCAACAAGCCTCGTTCTTCACCCCAGAAAGTCATGAAAATGACCGTCCGTTTGGGTGGTGTTTCCAGTGCAGCATAGGCATCGGCCAGCGACATCACGCCGGTGCAGCCTGACGCGTTATCATCAGCCCCGTTGTTGATGCGGTCGTCTGCAGTTCCACCACCGATACCCAGATGGTCCAGATGAGCACAAAAAATAACAGCTTCGTCTTTCAAGTCCGCGTCGCTTCCTTCGATGTAGCCGATGGTATTGCGAACTTCGGTCTGGCCAATGTCTTGTGCCGGTAGATCGAGTTTGAATTCGCCACTGAGATCGGTTTCCTCGTTGATCAGGATCACTGGCAAGGAAATGTTCAGGGAGCGGTTTTCCAGTTTTGGTTCCCGAGCGGATTTGGCGTAGCCGATCAACTGGCTATCAGCGCCGCAGAGGATCACAATCGCCTCCGCGCCTCGTTCCTTGACTTGATTGGCAATGCGTCCGATGGTGCCGAGTTCACGGAACAGAGAGCGAGACTCCAGGTCCTCGAAAACCACAGCGCCTTCAAATCTTTGGTCACCATGGTCAGCCTGTGGATCAATGCGACTGAGCGTGCCTTGCCAGTCCAGTTGATCTGCACCACCGGCCAGCATTCCATAGGAAATGACTTCGTCGCCAGCGACCGATTCAATGGTTCCGTTACCGGGGACTGCCTGGGTCTTGATCTGAGTGATTTGAAAATAGCTTTCGTTTTCAGCAAGTCCTTTCAGGCCGGCTTTCTTAAACCGTTCCGCCACATAGTCGCAAGCCTGATCAAAGCCTTTGGAGGGTGTGCCGCGCCCTTCCAGTTCGTCAGAAGACAAGTACTTCAGAGTTTCTGCGACTACTTCTTCGGTAACAATTTCAGCAGCTTGTTTTTCATCTTCAGTGAGCGGATCGGCGTCCTGCCCGTAAAGTGAATAGCTGGTCAGCGAAGCGGCGGTAATGACGGCCAATCCGAAAACAAATTCTGGTAGAAAACGCATTAGTGTGACTCCAAACCCAACTCGACTAACTCTTCGAAACTTTCTTTTAACGTTCTGACGTCATAATCCATCGAACCGAGGATTTTCGCGGCCATCTGGGCTCGCACGCCAGCCTTTCAGTGGCAGTATACAATCTGCGACTTGTCTAACTGCGGAAGATCCGTTGTGTTTTCAGGCAACGCCTTGATTTCGGTAATTGGAATGAAAACCGAATCTTTCAAATAACCTGCGTCACGTTCTTCCTGACTGCGAACATCAAGCATAACGGCTCGGCCGTTGGCCAGATTGTCTTTGATCGTTTCGACCGAGTCTTCGGTGTGTTCACCAGAAGCACCAGTCAATCTTCGCCACAGCGACATTGTGTAACCTTTGTGTTCGACAAGACCAACTTTTTAATATCCGAAATGTTATCATAGATCAATCGATTCCAATGGTCTATCGAATCTCGAGAAAACGAAATGCGCCGATCAACGATTGTTGAGCTGACAACACTGCTGTGTGCGGTATTGGTTTCACCCCTGGCAGCTCAGGAGGACTTGAAACCCTATTCCAACCAGCCGCTGGGCACCTTGTGGACCAGCCCCGAAGAGGTCCCCGTGACGGGCGAATTCCAGCGGAACACTGTGCCGATTGACGAGATGATGCTCAAGTTTTTGGTGGATCATCAAGTGCCCGGCGCGACTTTGGCAATCAGTAAAGGTAGCCGCCTGGTTTATGCTCGCGGGTTCGGCTTCAGTGACATCGAGAATCAACTGGCGATGCCGGCGGATGCGCAAATGCGCTTGGCCAGCGTTTCCAAACCGATTACCGGCGCAGCCATTATGCAATTGGTTGACCAGGGAAAGCTGAGTCTGGATACCAAAGTGTTCCAACACTACCCTCTGGCCGATCAACAGGACATCGTGGACTCTCGTCTACTCGATATTACCGTTCTGCACCTGTTGCGGCACAGGGCTGGATTCGATCGAGACGTTTCCTATGACCCGATGTTTATCGAGCGGCAGGTTGCCCGATTTGTGGATGGAGAAACTCCGGTCGATCCGCAGGAGATTATCAAATACATGGTCACTCAGAAACTCGACTTCGATCCGGGGAGCCGCTTTGCGTACTCTAACTATGGATACAGTTTGTTGGGTCGAGTGATTGAGCAGGAAACCGGCCAGCGCTATGAGGACTATGTCAAAGAAAATCTGCTAAAGCCACTGGGTATCGAAACGATGGGAGTGGGATTTACCTTGCCAGACAAAAAGTTGGATCAGGAACCTCGATACTACATGCGCAAGGGCGAAACGGTTGTTTCGTTATTTGATCCAACAGGCCCGCGAGTCCCCTATCCGTATGGACGCTGGTCGGTGCAAACGATGGATGCGCATGGAGGATGGGTCGGATCGGCAATCGACCTGGTGAAATTTGCCTCGGCATTCAACCAACCCAAACGCTGCAAGATATTATCGGCCGACGCAATCGCCTCGATGTTTCGGCCACCGGATCTGGATTTCGACAATCTGGATTCCGACGCCAGGGGGAACAAGCGATTCTACGCTGGCGGCTGGAACATGCTGGTGTTTAAGAACAACCAGTACAACACATTTCACGGTGGCTTGTTCTCGGGAACATCGACTCTGCTGGTCAGGCGTTACGATGGATTCTGTTGGGCAGTTCTGTTTAACAGCAGCCAGACTGCCGGCGGTGATCGGCCATCCAGCGTGATTGACTCGTTGATACATCAAGCCGTTGATGCAGTCAAAAAGTGGTAATTATCGACGTACTGGAAAAAGTTGCGCAGATTATAATCCAGCCGTTTTGTCGATGGATGCAGCAATAACTGAATTATTGGCGGCCTGCTGATCAATCACTGTCAAACAACGCTGTGGCTACGGGCCGAGTCTGCTACAATCCTGCCATGAATACTTGAAGGAACAAGTGACTGAATTGCTCGCTCGAGAAAGGTTGCCCTGCCTGATCAGCAACCTGTCCTTTAAAGACGGAATGGAAGTCTCTCCACCGTTGCCTTATCTGCCCACTTGAAGACGCAGTTTGCAAATCGTTGAACTGTTGGGCGCCCGTTTGAATCTCTCTCCTCTGTGTTGAAAAGACCAACTTGCTATGTCAATTGTAATAGAGCCAACCGTAAACGAGCCTGCGCCTGCCGAATCATCTGACACCGAAAACTGGATCCATGAAGCACGGATGGCGATCAAGAGCAGTCCGGTCGATTTTTTCGAGGTCAACAAGACTCGCTATTGGTTGGACCTGATTTTATGCACAGTGCTGGCCTATTCCTCCGCTGCGATTTTCCTGGGAGCACCGATGTTCTCGTGGATTCAGGTTCTGTCATTTCCGTTGGCCGTTTTCTGGCTGTACCGAGGTAACTCGATGGTGCACGAGGTATCGCACCTTGGCAAAAATCAGTTTCGTTCATTCAGTGCGGGTTGGAACGTTTTGTTTGGGATCCCCACCATGTTCCCTTCGATATTTTTTACAACTCATCATCGTGATCACCATACCGGACGGCACTACGGTACTCCCCAGGATCCAGAATACATTGTGAATGTCTTCAAGCCCGGAAGTCTTTTGAGCATGGCCTTCTTCGTTGTGCATCTGCTGGTTTACCCCTTGTTCGTGTTTGTGAGGTTTCTGTTTGCTCCTTTGAGCTTTCTCAGTCCAGGCATTCGCGAGTTTACATTACGCCGATTGTCATCGTTTACCTTGAACTGGAAATACGAGCGTAACTTGACCCGGATGGATCGCCGCACGTTTACTGTGGTCGAGATGGCTTGCTTTGCTCGAGCCTGGTTGATTCCGCTTGGAGTGGTTCTGGGTGTAACCCAATGGACTCGAGTGCCCATGATGTACCTGTTGGCGATTACGATCCTGGCCTGCAACCAGTTGCGGTTTATCGCCGACCACCATTTCGAAAGTCATGGTGAGCAAATGAGTATTCACGACCATATCACGGACTCGTGCAACTACAGCAAGCCGGACTTTCTAACCTGGCTGTTCTTCCCGTTTACGATTCGGTTTCATGCTCTGCACCATTTGTTCCCGACGATTCCCTATCACAACTTGCCGGCCGCGCACCGATACTTGACGGAAAATCTGGCTGAAGATTCTGTCTACAACTCGTTGGATCAACCCGGCTGGTGGCACACAGCGAAAGTGACATTGGGGTTTGTTAAACGAGAAGCTGCTTGATCGCTGGCGACAAAGGCCGAAATCGTCAAACGTTTGGAAGATCAACAGGAAGTGGCGTTTCTGTGAGTCACTGAAATTCTTAAACTGGGTCCATGACGACTGATGTTACCCGGATACTGAATGCTACGGGCCCGGTCCACGAGGCCTATCTGAAGCCATGCGGCGGATCCTGATTGATCGAGCTCGAGCGAGCAACGCACAAAAGCGCGGCAGTCCGATCCAGCGAAAGGTGCGATGATTGGATTGCTAATCAGGAAGAAGTAGTTCAATAAAAAAAGCCTCGGTGGTTAACCGAGGCTTTGTTGTTTTCGTTTTGAGTGGGCGACTATTTTTTTGCGTGAGCCGCTTTGGGTGGAGAGACGGTGCCCATCGAAGCGCCGCTGGTCTGTGCAAAGCGTTCCTTGCTGCCATCATCCAGGAAGCGGAAGCCAACTCGAGTAGGTTTGTTGGTTTTGGGGCACAGCACCATCACGTTGGATGCCTGAATCGGCATTTCTTTGTGGAGACGACCGCCCTGTGGATTACGCTGGCTGGGTTTCACATGTTTGTAAACCATGTTGACGCCTTCCACGGTGACTTTGTTTTTGTCGTGGTCGACAGTGAGTACCTTGCCTGTGACACCTTTGTCGCCACCCGAGATAACCTGGACCGTATCGCCTGTGTGAATCTTCATTTTTCTACCTGATATCTGCGGGGTCGATCGTTTGATTGAGCGAAAAAAAACCGCTTGGAACCGACCCGAGTTTTTAACGATTTGGAACCTCAAATGTTCCTGCAGAGACCCGAAATTGTCAAGTCTCAATTGGGATTTGCTGCTTGTTTCAGGGCCTGGATTGCAGTGCCCAATTCCGTCGGGTCGGTTTGCCGAAACTCTGCGGGATCAGTGGCCGAATTTGCCAGATCGCTGCCCAATGTCGCGGTTTTGTCGAGTTTTATTGCCGAGAACGAACCGTGAACCTGATTGACGCTGGTCGCTTCGACCAGCCCCAGCACGTTTCGGCTGTTGATTCCGGCCGCTGGCAGGACCTCGATCCGCCCGGCTGCTGCGGCGACTGTCTGGGCGATTTGATCGATACCTTCTAGGGCCGAGTTGGCTTGACCACTGGTCATCACTCGGTCTACTCCCAGCTCCACCATGGTGCTTAAGGCACTTTTCGAATCACTGATGAAATCGAACGCTCGGTGAAAAACCAGTTCGTGCTTGCCAATTTGCTGGCGAATTTGCCGACAGCGATCCACGTCAACCTGGCCGTTTTCTTGCAGTAAGCCGATGGCAATTCCTGCAGCGCCGGCCGTGACCAGAATATCGATATC
>CAZOXC010000172.1:0-5312 GCA_964583205.1 uncultured Pirellulaceae bacterium
CTTGTAAGCGTGGTAACATGTAAATCTGGTTGCCAAGCCACCCTTGCTTGGCTGCAACATTTTCCTTTTCTGGACTTGTCATGCAAAAGCTGTTTTCGATTATTCTGCCTGGTCTTCTCTGTTCATTGTCACTGGGGCACTTGTTGCCGGGCCAGCAACTTCAAATGGCCGACTTGCCAGGCCACGATCGCTACGAAAGTGCTCGCAAACTGCTTTCGGCATTTCCCCGAGCGTCCCTGCGCAACCATCATTGGGAAACGGAAAACAACAAACTTTATTTTACAACTCACGTCGAGAAAACACGCTGGCAGATCGATTTAACCACTGGCGAAGTCAGCGAAGCCGTTGACGAGCCCAAGCGGGAAGGCCGAGAAACGACTGAACCCAATCGCCGGCGAATGCCACGAGTCGGTCGAGCCAAGCAGCGCACGGAACTTGAGTCGCCAGACAAATCCTGGAAAGCAGTTTATCGTGACAACAATGTCTACCTGGAACCAATCGATCAAAACGGCGAAGCCTCCACGATCCAGGTAACGACCGAAGGCAAAGCGAAACTGCGCTACGGAACTGCTTGCTGGGTTTATGGCGAGGAACTCAACCAACAGGAAGCCATGTGGTTTTCGCCCGACAGTTCCAAGCTGGCTTTTTATGAAATCAACGAAAATCATATGAAGACGTATTTCCTGACTACCGGAAATACGGACGGCTACACCGACCTGCATAAGGAGCAGTATCCGATCGCGGGCGAAGACAATCCGCATGTCGCCTTGATCGTTTTCGATATCGCTTCCGGCGAGAAGACTCGTATCAATGTCGATGGTCCTCAAGATCAATACATTTACAACGTGCGATTTTCTCCGGACGGCTCCGAGTTGTTATTTAACCGCACCAACCGCTGGCAAAACCAACTCGATGTGATGGCCGCCAATCCAAGCTCCGGCAACGTGCGGACGATCCATACCGAAACTCAGAATACCTGGCAGAAGAACTCGCCCACGATGCGATTCCTGTCCGACAACCAACGATTCATCTGGGAAACCGAACGCAATGGCTGGCGTCAATTCGAACTGCGTCATCTCGATGGTCGCAAGCTCAATCAGTTGTCGCCCGTTTCCGAATTCGCTTGCATGTCGATCGTCAAACTCGATGAAGAATCCGGCTGGTTTTATTACTCGGCTTACAGCGACGACAATCCACTCAATCTGCAATTGCATCGAGTAAGGCTGGACGGAACCGAACACCAGAAGCTGACGACTCGCTCAATGAATTACTCGTCCTTTGTAATTTCTGACGACCACCAATGGTTTACCGCCAGTTTTCAGGCCGTTGATCAACCAGTGACCTACGCGGCGTATGACATGAACGGTAAAGAACTGGCCGTGATTTCAGAAGTTGACAATCAGTCAGTCAGCGATGAAGGCTTTTCACCGGTCGAGTTGTTTTCGTTCACGGCTGAAGATGGCGAAACGGAAATCTACGGCACCTTGATCAAGCCGCGCAATTTCGATCCCGAGAAAAAGTATCCCTTGTTAATCAGTGTTTACGGCGGCCCCTCTTCGGTCGGCGTTGCCAATCGTTATAGCGCCGGCAATCCCAGTTGCGAATTTGGATTCCTGATTGCCAAAATCGGTAATCGCGGCACGGTCAATCGAGGCAAGGCATTTGAGAGCGCGAACTACTTGAAGCTGGGCATCGTTGATCTGGACGATCAAGCCGCCGGTGTCCGCCATCTGGCTCAGCGCGATTACATTGACGGTGATCGAGTTGGCATCTACGGACATTCCTATGGCGGTTACATGAGTGCCCTGGCACTGCTGCGCTATCCCGGTGTTTTCCATGTTGGCGTTTGCGGCGCACCGGTCACCGACTGGCGGAACTACGATACGATTTACACCGAACGTTACATGCGAACTCCACAAGAGAACGGAACAGGCTACGACGCCGGTTCCTGCATGAAGTTTGTTGACCAACTGCAGGGCAAACTGTTTCTGCTGCATGGCCTGGTCGACGATAACGTTCACCCGTCGAATACCTGGCAACTGGTAGAAGCCTTGCAAAAAGCCAACAAGCGTTTCGACTTAATGGTTTATCCTAATTCTGCACACGGCTTTGGCTACAATTCGTTGAGGATGGAATACTTCATCCGTCACCTGCAACCGAAACTAGACTAGAATATTCAGCATGCTTTACTTACGAATTCAGTTTATTCTGGTTGCGATTTTCGCGACCATGTTGACAGCCAGCCCGGTGGTTTGCCAGGACCAATCACCCACGGATGAAGCTGCGCGATCAGATGACTCGAACGACAGCCAATCCGATGATCAATCGGCAGATCAAACCGCAGACTCCGCAGCGGAGAGCGAAGATGGTCAAGTCGACCAAATTCTGGCGGGTCACTCGTATCATGGCGAAGCCTTTAACGAAGGGCCTCGGCAGACCGCCTATTTGATGGGCGGCACTGGAAAAGTTGACTTTCCGATTACCACCGAGAACGAACAAGTTCAGGCGTTCATCAATCAGGGCGTCGGGCAACTTCATGGTTTCTGGGACCTGGAAGCCGAGCGAACTTTTCGGCAGGCCGCTGCTATCGAAGAAACATGTGCGATGGCTTATTGGGGCGCGGCTCTGGCCAGCAATCGCAAAGTCGAACGAGCTCGCGGTTTCATCGCCAAAGCAATGGAACTGAAAGATGAAGTTAGCGAGCGCGAAAAGATGTATATCGAAGCACTCGATAAATACCTTGCTGAAAAGCCGGAAGAAAAAAGCAAACGAGCCGAAGCCTACATCAAAGATCTGGAATCCATCGCGCTGAAATTCCCGCAAGACCTGGAAGCCAGGGCCTTTATCGCGCACCGGATCTGGCAAAACAACCGCGAGGGAATCAAGATCTCCAGCTACCTGGCTGCGGATGCTTTGATCAATGACATCCTCCGAGAAGATCCCTTGCACCCGGCGCATCACTACATGATTCACTTGTGGGATTACCGCGAGCCCGCCAAAGCTCTGGATTCGGCCGCTCGATGTGGGCCGTCCGCGCCTCAGATTGCTCACATGTGGCACATGCCGGGGCACATTTATTCGCGACTGAAGCGATATGAAGACGCCGTCTACCAGCAAGAAGCTTCTGCACGTGTCGATCATGCGCACATGATGCAGGACCGGGTGATGCCGGATGAAATTCACAATTACGCACACAACAACGAGTGGCTGATCCGGAACCTTGTGTTCGTGGGTCGAGTAGACGATGCGGTTGCGCTCGCCGAAAACATGATCAGCCTGCCTCGCCATCCAAAATACAACACGCTCAACAAGCGAACGGGCAGTGCCAGTTACGGCCGGACCCGCTTAATCAACTTGTTGCGCGAGTACCAGATGTTCGAGGAGTCGATCAGGTTCTGCAATTCGGAAGTCCTCGACAATACGGAGCTGGAAGATCAGCAAGTGCGTCGCGAGCGTTTGCTGGGATCTGGGCTGGCAGCGACCGGACAAGACACCAGTCAGGTTGAAGCTCGATTGCAGGCGATGCTGAAAACGAATCAGCAGGAACTGGCGGATGCTCAGTGGGATTATTATTCCTTGCGCTGGCTGGACAAAGAACATGATCCGAAGTTTGTACAGCCCTTGTTTATCAGCCACCTGGATAAAGAATCAGGATTAAAGGCCTATCGCGAGGCGATTAAAGTCAAATCTGAAACGGATTCGACGATCAGCCGTTGCGAAAACGCATTACTGGCGATCGAAGGTTATCGATTGTATGGCCAGAAAAAATACAACGCGGCATTGGAGAAACTGGAAGAAGCTGGCGACGAAGATAAAACGTTTTTAGCCGAGTTGTTATTTTTGGCGGGTGACGAAGAAGAAGCCTTGAAACAGTTGAATGAACAAATCGAAGAACGTGAGGGTGAAGTCATTCCACTGGCGAGACTGGTTTACCTTTCAAGCCTGTCGAACGATGAAGAAGCAACTCGCGCTGCCTTCGAAAAGCTCCGCTCGACCTCCGGCTCAATGGATTTGCACCATCCTTACTTTGCTCGATTGACTCCGATTGCCCAGTCACTTGGCTATGGCAATGACTGGTTGTCCGGCGTGGCAATTAAAGCTGACACCGGTTTCCGGCCCGCGCTGGCAGATTTGGGTCCCCTGCGCTGGTCGCCATCCCAGGCCGCTACCTGGAAGTTGTTGAATCCCCAAGGTGGCATGAGCAGTTCACAACAGTTGTCGGGCAAACCTTATATACTCATTTTCTTTTTAGGGCATGGTTGTCTGCATTGTGCTGAGCAACTTCAGGCTTTTGCACCTGAGTATGACAAGTTCAAAAAGGCCGGTTTTGAAATGATCGCCATCAGTTCCGATGGTGATGATGGGCTACGAACCTCGCTTCAGAATTACAATGGGCAAATGCCGATTCAATTACTGGCCGACGAAGACTTGAAAGTTTTCAAATCTTTTCGTGCTTTCGATGACTTCGAGCAACAGCCCTTGCACGGCACTTTTGTGATCGATGGCTCCGGACAAATCCGCTGGCAGGACATTAGTTACGAGCCATTTATGGAGCACGAGTTTTTACTTGAAGAAGCACAACGACTACTACGTAATCCCTGGCCCAGTGATTCACTGACAAATCGCAAACCCTAGACGCCAGTTTTTCTTTGCTGACGCATCGGATCTTTAAAGTGGATTCGGGCGAAGGTATTCAAAGGGTTCACCCAGTAGTTCATCAAGTTTCCTGGCAACTTCTTCACCGGCAGCACCACGAACTTTATCGTGATACTGCCTCATGATTTTCCGCTCGGCTTCCAGAAACGATTCCAGTTCTTCTCCGATCGCTCTTTTGAGTAGACCTCTTTGACGAGTGGATAATCCAGCGATTCTGGCAAAATCTTTGTTCAGATAAATTCCAAATGGTGGCGGTTTGTTCAAGGCAAGCTGTAATGCGATCTGTTTAATGCGGTCTAGTTGCGACGGCAGCAAAAATTCACCAAGCTCCGTGTAGTAGGCCTCGTAAATCTCGTCGAGCTTGGCTTTGTAGGGTTCATTAGCCCGCTTGATTGCCTCAAGATGAGAATCGTCCAAGCCAAGCTCCTCGTTGATTTTATCATTTTCTATTTTGACAAATTTTTCGGGTCCGTTTTCCTGCAATACCTCACGAGTCTTTTGATTCAGCTCAGTAATTTGTTTGAGCTGTTCATCTGTTAAATCCAACTGCTGGCTCAACCAGGGGTCAGCGAGAATATCCGAAATCCTCACACCCGTGTGATCCGAAAAGCCGCGTGCAAAAGGCGACTTGAATTCTTGCGAGCCCGCAGTAGAAG
>CAZOXC010000172.1:5412-6649 GCA_964583205.1 uncultured Pirellulaceae bacterium
AATGGGGCTTCACCACAGGAAATTGTTTTCGTGAATCTCAATTTAGAGTGTTTCTCCCTACTGGCCGGAACATCTTTCGGCCAGTTTCCAGAATTAGAACCGCCAACTGAAATTAATTGCAAGAAAAAACTTGTGCAGCTTAATAGGCTCTTGGCACGTTATGGGCGTTTTTAGGTAGAAACACCCAATCCTGTGTAGATAAAAGGCAATTACTGGAACAACGATCTGCAGCTTGACCGATTCATTCGTCAATCGAATCCAGTGTGGCCATCGTCTGCAGCGCCATGGCGGTTCCGTAGCAGCGACCGAGTTCATGCGAATCCACAAAACAACCGTCGAGTTCAGGCAAGGCCATCACCAGCGCACGATGTTCGTTGACAAAGCGTTCGCGATCTGCGCCGGCTGTTAGACTTGCCAACGCCTCTGCTCGACTTCGCATGTCGTACCAGAAAAAGAAGCCACCGTATCCCATGTTGGAAGTGTGGTTATCGTACTTGTAACCCGAAGCCAGATGGCGGTGATGTTCCAGGCTTGCCTTAAGTGCATGATTCAGCTTCTGGTTGTCCGAGGCACCCCAATAAAGCAGCGCAGTCTCGCACAGAGGCATTCGACCGGCGCTTTCGGGGATTTTGCCATCGCCGGATGAAGCTCGAGTCCCACGCCGACGGACCTGTTTAACTCCGTAATAGGGATATGCACCATTGTCGTAACGTTCGTTTGCCAGTGAAGCCACGCCAATTTTGATCCGTTCCTGATCTACGGTCGCGCCGGCAGCAGCGGCCTGTTTCAGCGCAGTCAGTGCGGTCGCCGTGACAAAGGGATTCTGGTATTCGTGATACCAACTGCCTCGAGCAGTCTGAATCGATTCCAAATCGCCGACCGCTTGTTGCAAATAGGGCAGGTAACTGGTTTCCAGTTTGTCATTCATCGAGACCAGTTTGGCAAACAAGCGAACTCGGTAAGCCTGTGCCCAGAGAATTTCATCGCGATCAGAGTAGTTGAGATTCTTTACGTCGGCGCAGTAAGCTGCCGCCTGAATAACGGCATCGATCACCGGTTGTTTATCGTCAACATAGGCCAGCGAATCGACCAATGCGGTGCCACACAGAGCCGTTACGGCAACGTAGACGTTGGGGAAACTGTCGAAACCACCGAAGTCATAGTCCGAATCGCGCCAGCTTCCATCTTTGCGCTGCATGGCAAGCAAATAGTCGGCCGAGCGCCGCCAGATTTGTTC
>CAZOXC010000173.1:0-6632 GCA_964583205.1 uncultured Pirellulaceae bacterium
GGCCAGAACAGAAACAAGCAGCCGATGGTCAACAGAATGGCAAAGCAAGTTGGAACCTGGCGATTTTCAGCAGCGTTGGAATTCGATGCGGTGTCAGCCATCAGGCAAATAGCTCGTGTCGAATTTTGCCTTCGTCAGAGGGTCCAATCAGCCGTTGGTTGAGTCCCTGAAAAGGATAACTGTGTTTCTTTGGATCCAGACCCAGCAGGTGCAGGATCGAAGATTGAATATCCCGCACGCTGACTTCGTCCTCGGTAATAAAATATCCCAGGTCGTCCGTTTTGCCAAAATCCAATCCCGGTTTCATCCCGCCGCCAGCAAACAACATCGTGAAACAATGCGGATGATGGTCTCGCCCCCAGAACTTGGAACCGTTGCGGGCCTCGTTCATGGAAGTTCGCCCAAACTCACCACCCCAGATGACCAGCGTCTCCTCCAATAAGCCACGTTGCTTCAAGTCATTGATCAATGCGGTGACTGGCAGATCCATTTCCTTGCACTTCCTGGGAAACTGAGTCACCAGATCATCGTGAGCGCCGGTTCCATGCACATCCCAGCCATAATCGAACAGTTGTACAAACCGCACACCGTTTTCGACCAGCCGCCTGGCCAACAAGCAGTTGTTGGCCATCGAATTGGCACCGGGGTTCAGCGCCGTACATGGCGAGTGTTTCCTGAGACTCTTTTCCGATGTCCATAATCTCCGGCGCTTCGATTTGCATCCGGTAGGCAAGTTCATACTGTTGAATTCGAGTCAGTGTTTCCTGATCGCCGAATTGCCGAGCCTGCATTTGATTGAGTTCGTTCAAGGTATCCAGACTCTGACGACGAACCTCGCGATTCATGCCTTGCGGGTTATTCAAAAACAGAATCGGGTCACCGCTGGTTCGGCATTGCACGCCCTGATAGACGCTTGGCAAAAATCCACTTCCCCAGGCTGCTTTGCCGGCGCTGGGATTGTTCCCGCCCGACAGCAAGACTACAAAGCCTGGCAAATTATCGTTCTCGGTCCCCAGGCCATACGTCACCCAGCTTCCAACCGAAGGGTAGCCTGATCGTGGGTTGCCCGTCAGCAAAAACAGTTGAGCCGGAGCGTGATTGAATTGATCAGTGTGCATCGAGCGTACGATCGTCAGGTCGTCGGCGATACTTGCCAGATTGGGAACGTGCTCGGAGAACCAACTGCCGGTAATTTCACTCTGTGCAAATTTTGCTCGAGGCCCCAGCAATTTGGGATGGCCCTTGATGAAGGCAAAATTCTGATCTTTCAGCAGTTCATCGGGGCAGGGTTTGAGGTCGTTCTTTTCGAGTTCGGGTTTGTAATCGAATAACTCGAGTTGCGAGGGCGATCCAGCCAGATGGATGTAAATCACATTTTTGGCTTTGCCCAGACTGCGACTCGACTCGGGCCCGCTTGCCAACATGCACTCAGGCAGCAGGGCGGTGGCGGCAATTGCGCCCAATCCTACATTGCATTTCTGTAGAAACTGGCGGCGAGTTTGTCCGAATAGATCAAACGACATAGTTAGTTCCTAGTCAGTACTTCGTCCAGGTTCAGCAGCGTGTTGCAAACGACCGACCATGCAGCGAGCTCGATCAGTTGATCTGCGGCGATGTTTCGAGCGGGTGCGTGGACCGCAACCAGTTGTTGGGCGGCGGGATTGTCAGCCTGGTATTGTTTTCGAGTGGCTTGCAGCAGATTCTCGACCGCCGCCTGTTCATTTTCGCGAGGTGCGCGCCCCACGATTGTCCAATAGGCCAGTTCTATCCTTTGTTCGGCATCAGATTTCAGCAAGTTCATTCCGGTGGCCACAGCCGCTTCAAAGAATGCCGGGTCATTCAAAGTGATAAACGCCGAGACCGGAGAGTTGGTTTCAATTCGCCGCACCGAACAGACTCGACGGTCCACTGCATCCAGCGCCATGAAAGAAGGGTAGGGGTTGGTGCGCCGCCAAAGAGTATAGATGCCGCGACGGTAACGGTCCTCGCCTGGGCTGGTTTCCCAATCCAGACTACCGCCAAACGCAGCGTTGAGTCCGGACTTGGGTTGCGGCGGTTTGACCGGGGGCCCGTACATTTTTTCTGAAAGCAGGCCGCTGACTGACAAGGCGTAGTCACGAAGTTGCTCGGCCGACAGTCGATACCGGGCACCTCGGCTCAACAGGCGATTGTCAGGATCGAGTTCCAGTTTGGCCGATTCAGTTTGCGTCGATTGCCGGTAAGTCGCTGACATCACGATGGTCTTACAAAGTTTTTTTCTCGACCAGCCATTGCTTCTCAGTTCGGCAGCCAGCCAGTCAAGCAACTGAGGGTGTGATGGCAAGTCGCCTTGCGAGCCAAAGTCTTCACTGGTGATCACCAGTCCCGCGCCGAAGAACTGTTGCCAGATTCGGTTGGCGGCAACTCGAGCCGTCAGTGGATTGGAATCAGCCATCAGCCAATTTGCCAGTTCCAGACGAGTGGTTGGAATCGAATCTGAATTTGCCAATGCCAGTGGAACACCCGGTTCGACCGCTTCGCCCTTGTCGGCAAATGCACCTCGGATGGCGATCTGAGTGAGCCGCTGTTTGTCGGCCGCCAGTTCCTGCATGACGGGCGTTGGAAAGCTGCGAATGGCGGCCATGCGGGATTTGAGCGATTCAACCCGCTTTGTAAACTCGCCCAGCTGCGCAGGATCATCGATGTTCATCTCGTTCAACTCAATCAGTTCGTCGCCAAGTTTCTTGAGCTGCTGCCGATTGGTGTCACTGAGATAAGGAATGTTGGGCCGGTTGTCCGGGTGATCGTTGTCGGCGGTCTGATTGAAAACGGCAAACACCCGGTAGTATTCTTCGTGAGTGATTGGGTCGTATTTGTGGGTGTGGCATTGAGCGCAACCAAGAGTCAGGCCCATCCAAACCTGACCCGTCGTGTTGACTCGGTCGACCACCGCGGCGTGGCGAAACTCTTCGTCGTTGGTTCCACCTTCGGTGTTGGTCATGGTGTTGCGGTGAAAGCCGGTTGCCACCAATTGATCGCTGGTCGAATTTTCCAGCAAGTCGCCCGCTAGTTGTTCGATGGTGAATTGATCGTAGGGCATGTCGTCGTTGATGGCCTTGATCACCCAGTCGCGGTAAGGCCAGATCGTACGAATTTCGTCCTGGGCGTAGCCTTGCGAATCAGCGTAGCGTGCCAGGTCCAGCCATTGTCGCGCCCAGTGTTCACCGAATCGTGGCGAGGCCAGCAAGCGATCGACTTGTTTTTCGTAAGCGGCTGGAGTTTCGTCCGCCAGAAATGCTTTGACTTGATCCGGATGAGGTGGGATCCCGGTCAAATCGAGTGCCAGACGTCGTAGCAGTGTTGCTTTGCTGGCAGGTTCGGCGGGAGACAATTGTGTTTGACGTAGCTTTCTAATTACGAAACGATCGATGGGCGAAGTTGGCCAGTCGCTATCAACGGTTGGTGTTGCGGGGCGTCGGATAGTTTTGAACGACCAATGTTGATCGTATTCTGCGCCGGAATTGATCCAGTTCCGTATGAGTTGCTGTTCTTCTTCCGTCAATGGATCGCTGGCGTCTTTGGGTGGCATCCGTTCCCAGGCGTCAGTCGAGGCGATGCGTCGAAAGATCTCACTCGAGTCAGCGTCGCCCGGAACGATGCCAGTCTCGCCACTGTCCAGTTCGGCCAAGGCTGTTTCGCGCTGATGCAGGGCCAATCCGCCCTCGCGACTTTCTTCATCTGGACCATGACAGGCAAAACACTTTCTGACCAATATTGGGCGGATGTTCTGGCTAAATGTGGGTTTGTCCTGACCAACCGAGACAACAGGACCCCTGATGAGCCCCATGCAGAGAATCAAGAGCCACATGTGGAGGGTCAATTTCGACATGATTGGCGTGTGGAACCGAAAACAATGTTGCCTGAGTGTTTCTGCTTAACCCATTCTATCATTGGCGACGGCAATTTCACCTGCAACAGTTCAATTGGATGGAACATTTTCAATTGCTTGAATCAGGTTGCCGAGAATTCGCGGATTCGGTGAGTTTTGAAAAAATTTCCTCGGTTTCTGTCACAGTCAGAAAGTCACCCGGTATTGGTTTCATAACCTTAACAAAACCTGCAAAATTTAACTCTGGGAGATAATTATGACTTACAAATCAACAAAACTTGCAATCTATGCGTTGGCACTCTTCGTTTGTTTTACCAATGCGGCTGCCGCTCAAGTCAACTCGGGAAAAAGCACCTTGGCTGAACAGATTCAAGGTGACTGGTACGGAGTTATGACTCATCAAGGTAGAAGTAGTGCGATATCGATGAGTTTCGACAATCAAGGCACTATGCGATGGGAGGTGGAAGGCAAGCTAGAAGGCCAACGTGCTGTAAAGACCTTAATAAGTAAATATGTTGTCAATGGTGACACGGTTTCAAGTTATGAAGGTCAGAATGAACCAGGCGAAATCAACATATACATCGAAGATGAAAAACTGCATTGGTATCCCGAAAAGAAGATTCTTGTTGTACTGGATCGAGTCAAAGACATTTCCCAGTCCGCATCTCGAATTTCTGGAGTCTGGCACGCCTTCGCTGTTGGGATCGAGGGAGAAAAACTTACCCAAACTGAATTAGTGCTTCAAGATGGCAAATTCAAAATGTCAATTAAATTTTATGTCGACGATCGTACCGATGTAGTTGAAGGCGAATACACTCTGGAAGATGGCCAAATCGTGCTTGATTCTGAAGTCCTGTCCGAACGTTTGCCAACCAGGATCGAAGAAGATCAACTGGTAATTGATTTTCTCAATGTACGCTTGCAGTTTACTCGCGACGGAAAGAACTCCGATGTGACATTGCTGAGCAAGAAATAGTATCAATTGAATTCTCAATTCGGCCTCAGTTTTCAGGCTTGCTTTCCACAATGTTGCAAGTTGCCATAATGTTCTGAATCTTCCGTGTCGCATTCCAGGGAATGCGACCAGTCAATTGAAAGAATTCAGGTCATGAAGGTAGATATTCGAGCTTACCAGGATGCGGACTTGTCGGGGATCAAACTGCTTGCCGGGCAGACGGTCGATGATGGAACCGAATTTCCTTTTGAGATCCTGGACGATGTCCTGGAATATTGGTTCTCCAAAGACGCCATAGTCTATGCCGCATTGATCGGCGAGGAGGTTGTGGGGAGCTACGTGATTAAACCTAACTTCCCGGGTCGCTGTAGCCATATCGCAAACGCCGGGTACATGGTTGCCAGACAGTGGCGGAACCAACAGATCGGCAGTATGCTTTGTCAGCATTCAATTGAGACCGCGACTCAGTTACAGTACCGGGCCATGCAATTCAATATCGTGGTTGCCGAGAATGAGCCAGCAATTCGACTGTGGCAGCGGTTTGCGTTCAGGAAAATTGGTACGGTTCCTGCGGCGTTTCGGATGCCCGACCAGCGATTGGTGGACGTGATCATAATGCATCGCGAATTGCCGTCGCTGGAAACCAGTCAGCACGATTGACGTGCGGCATTCCGCTCGGACAATTGAGTAGATTGAAAGGGCAAACATATGTTAAACGATAAAGTGCAACAGGCACTTAATAACCAGGTCAACGAAGAGTTCTTTTCCGCTTACCTCTATCTGGCCATGGCCGGCAAGTCTGATCAGTTAGGACTGCCTGGATTCACCAACTGGTTCAAACTCCAGTACCAGGAAGAATTGGCGCACGCAGAACGATTCGTCAATTACATCATGGAACGAGGAGGAGAAGTGCAACTTGGGGCAATTGCCAAACCGGAAGCTGGCGATGCATCGCCGCTCCAGTTTTTCGAGAAAGCTCTGGAGCACGAGCGACATATCACGCAGTGCATTTTCCAGCTGAAAGATCTTGCTCGAAATGAATCGGATCATGCGACAGATGTGTTCCTGGAATGGTTCGTCAAAGAGCAAGTGGAAGAGGAAGCCAGTACTCAGGAAGTCGTTGATCAATTGAAACTGGTCGACGGAAACCCCAATGGCTTGTTTTTGATTGACCGCGAACTGGCAGCTCGGAAACCGGAAGAGGATGATCAATGATGGGTAGATTGTTTTCAAGCGTTTTGGCTTTGGTTCTGTTGGTCGCAGGCAGTCAGTTGTCAGCTCAGGAAGAATGGGTGTCCATGTTCAATGGTCGCACGCTCGAGGGCTGGACTCAGAAAAACGGCACCGCGACCTATCGAGTCGAGGATCAGGCGATCGTTGGGCGAACCGAAAAAGGCAGTCCGAACTCGTTTCTCTGTACGGTTCTAGAGTACTCGGATTTTGAACTTGAATTCGAAGTCAAAGTACATGCTCGCCTTAATTCCGGTGTGCAGATTCGTTCAAAAACCAAAGATGATCAGCCTGAGAATTCCGTGTACAACACCGGTCGAGTCTACGGACCGCAGGTTGAGATTGAAGCCAGTGGAGACAATGGCGCTGAGGCTGGCTACATCTACGGTGAAGCGACTGGTCGAGGTTGGCTTACGCCCAAAGAAAATCTGAAACCAACCAAAATCTTCAAGGATGGTGAATGGAACCAGTACCGCATTGTTGCCAGAGGCGCGAACATCAAAACTTACATCAATGGTGAAGCCATCGATGATTTGACGGATGAAGAGATTTACGAAACTCACCCATCGGGCTTTATCG
>CAZOXC010000174.1:0-6593 GCA_964583205.1 uncultured Pirellulaceae bacterium
GTTGGGTAAAGATTCGGTCCGCAGTAAAACAATCAGCGAAATGATTTTTGTTCCGGATCAACTGAGCGACGGAGTGTACTTGCTGACAATCCAGGTGCCGGCCTGGAAATTGGATGCGGCTCCGTCCAGGCCGATTTTGTTCGAGATGAGTTAGTGTTTGAAAACGAATTGCGTTTGGGAACGAATAGCGTCAGAGGGAAAATTGAACGAAACAAATAGTGAACTGTTAGTCGAAGCGCGAAAACTGGACGCCGCGGATCCACTGGCGAGTTTCCGCCAGCGATTCCATCTGCCGACCAGCAAAGATGGATCTACCGAAGTCTATCTGGTCGGGAATTCGCTTGGACTACAACCGATTCGAACTGCCGGTTACGTACAGGAGGAACTGGAGAAGTGGCGCCAGATCGGTGTGCGAGGTCATTTTGAGTCCGAGTTTCCCTGGATGCCCTATCACGAATTCTTGACAGAATCGATGGCCAGGATTGTTGGCGCGGTAAACGAAGAAGTGGTGATGATGAACTCGCTTTCGGCGAATTTGCATTTCATGATGGCAACGTTTTATCGACCGGAAGGGAAGCGGCGAAAAATTCTGATCGAAAATCACGCTTTTCCATCGGATCACTTCGCGGTCGAATCGCAAATCAAATTTCATGGCGGAGATCCCCAAACGGACTTGTTGTTGGTGGGGAGCGAAGATGCCAACCAGCTTGTTGAATTCGACGCGATCGAGCAGGCTGTTCAGGAAAACAGTGACCAGATCGCGCTGATTCTGTTGCCGGGCGTTCAGTATTACACCGGTCAGCGATTGGATATGCAGCGAATAACGGAGTTGGCGCACAGGCATGGGATTGTGATCGGTTACGATTTGGCTCATGCAGTTGGAAATGTGCCAATGGATCTTCACGACTGGGATGTCGACTTTGCCGTCTGGTGCTCGTACAAGTACCTGAATTCCGGACCCGGTTCAGTGGGCGGCTGTTTCGTTCATCAGCGGCACGCGACTGATACGGAAAAGATTCGTTTTTCCGGGTGGTGGGGCCATGACAAGCAGACTCGGTTTCTAATGAAGAATGAGTTTCGTCCCATACCGACGGCCGAGGGTTGGCAATTGAGCAACCCGCCGATCCTTTCTCTGGCCGCGATCCGAGCTTCGCTGGATGAATTTTCCGAGGCTGGATTTATGGAACCGTTAAGGAACAAGTCGCTCCACCTCACTTCGTTTTTAGAGGATCATTTGCAGCGCGAGTTTGCGAATGAAGTTTCGAGCATCACGCCGAAAGATGCCGAAGATCGCGGCTGTCAACTTTCACTGCGAATCAGTTTTGAGTCGATTGTGGGTAAAGACATTCATCAAAGGCTTGAAGAAGCTGGGGTACGCTGCGACTGGCGTGAGCCTGATGTGATCCGAGTTGCTCCGGCTCCACTTTACAATTCATTCGAAGATGTTGCTCGCTTCATTCTAATTCTTAAACAGATTCAATCGGGCAAGTAAAAACATCTATGGATATTCCCAGGCATATTGTGATTTCCGGGGCTGGTCTGGTCGGCTCACTTTTGGCTGTGATGCTGGGGCGACGAGGATACAGCGTTTCGGTTTACGAAAAGCGCGAGGATCTGCGCCAGGCGGAAATCTCTGCCGGACGATCCATCAACCTGGCGCTGGCGGAACGAGGAATCGATGCCTTGAAACGAGCTGGTTTGTTTGGCGAAGTCGAGGAATTGTTGATTCCGATGCGGGGTCGGATGTTGCACTTGGATGACGGTCAAGAAACTCTGGTGCCTTACGGGCAACGACCCGAAGAAGTGATTTACTCGGTTTCTCGAGGTGACTTGAACTGCTTGATGATGACGGAAGCCGAACAACATCCGAATGTAGAAATCTTCTTCGATCAAAAATGCGAATCGATCGATATTGAAAACAATCGTATGACGGTTGTCGACAACCGAACTGACCAGGTGCGCGAAGTTGAGTATTCGGTGATAATCGGTTGCGACGGTGTCGGTTCAGCGATTCGTCGAGCTGTTATGGAGCAATCTGCCGGTGAATGCGCTGTGGAAATGCTCGATCACGATTACAAAGAACTTTGTATCCCGGCTGGAAGGGAGGGTGGTTTTCAGATGGAGCGCGAGGCGCTACATATCTGGCCTCGAGGCGGTTACATGTTGATCGCACTTCCCAATCTGGACGGCAGTTACACGGTGACTTTGTTCCTGGCCAAGCGGGGGCAGCCTTCTTTTGAGCAGCTTGAAAACCCGACCAACGTGCTCGAATTTTTCCAGCAACAGTTTCCGGACGCCCTGAAATTGATTCCGGATTTGGCGACCGAGTTTGTCGATAACCCCACCGGCGAGTTGGGAACGATCCGATGTTGGCCCTGGTCGGCCAACGGAACTGCCCTGATCATGGGTGATGCTTCTCATGCAATTGTGCCTTTTCATGGTCAAGGGATGAATGCCGGGTTCGAAGACTGCGCGGAATTGTTGCGACTGCTTGATGAGTACGAGGACGATTGGTCGGTCGTTATGAAAAAGTTTCAAGATTCGCGCAAGCCTAATGCGGATGCCATCGCCGACATGGCACTTGAGAACTACATGATCATGCGCGACAGTGTTGTCGACGAGAAATTCAATCAAAAGAAACAATTGGGTTTTCAGTTAGAGCTTCGGCATCCGGATAAATTTATACCTCGCTATTCGATGGTCATGTTCCACACCATGCCTTACAAGGATGCGCTGGAACGAGGCAAGATCCAGGACGCCATCATGGACGAGTTGCTTGAAGGGAAAGCTTCTGTGGAAGAAGTTGATCTGGAAAGAGCCGATCAACTGATTGACGAGCGACTTTGACTTGCCCTGCATCAAATCCAAGCGACCAAGCGCTGGAAAATGCATCTGACGCTGTGTTGGGCACTCGTTTGGTTCAATCCCGCCTGGTTCAATTCCGTTTAGTGGAATCCCAGTCGTTTGCGGACTTCGTCTGGTAGGACTGGAAGATCAGAACGCCGCAACAAAAACGTTGAGAGATTAAACAGGTCAGTGAACACTCGGTTTTGCTGAGTGGTGCGGCTCAGATATTCATGACCAGAAGATCCGCCGGTACCGATTCTGGATCCCAGCATGCGGTGCACCATGATCCCGTGCCTTGATCGCCAGGTTGTCATCAATTCGTCAATTTCGACCAGGCAGGTCAAATACCGAAACGGTAGCTGCAGCATCGGTTCGTCACGATACAGGTGAATGAACAATGCGGCCAAGGTTGCTCGATGGGACAAACGAAAATCGCCCTGCTCTTGCAGTTCTTTAAACTTGTCCTTGTCCAGGATCGCTCGAAAACGAACTCGAGTTGCTTCCAGTTCCACCATTTGATGTTTGCGAACGACATCGGGCAGAGTCGGATTCTGGGCAATGATCTTTTCATCTGACTCCAGCATGTTGGCCACAGCCGACTCGTACTCATTCCAGAAATTGAAGCCCTCGAAGTCCAGGAACGGAAATCGTTCCAGCCACTTTTCCGTTTCTTCGAAAAGGCTGGGCGAGTTTTCAGCCTTTTCCATCCGCTGACGATCTTCATCGCTGAGACGTGAAAAAATAAATTCGCGATCGGACGGAATCCGCTGTTTGCGTTTCAGCCCAAGTTTGATCTCGAATTCCTTGAACTGAATACTCTGAAATCCAGATGCGGGGACCAGCAAGTCGCGGAACTCGAGGAAATCGAGTGGCGTCATGGTTTCCAGCACATCGATTTTGCCAACCATCAGGCGTTGGATCGTGTGGATTCGTTCCAGGCGGGCAACGATCAAACCGATTTGGCGGTCGTCAACGATATCATCGCCAAACATTCCGATCACCGAGTCGATTTCGAAAAGGACTTGCTTAAACCACAGTTCGTAAGCCTGATGGACGATGATGAACAGCATTTCATCGTGTGCCGTCGATCCGTTCTGACCACTTTCCAGCTTTTGCGCATCCAGCAGCTTGTCAAGTTGCAGGTAGTCCGAGTAATAAATTCCGCCTGGCTTATTCATCGACGAGTTCAGTGGTTGTGCGTAGAAAAAATCCGTTTGTCTGCGCGAACCCTGGTGGCTCGCAAACCAGCACTACGATGGTCCCATTCCCGGTACGGCGATGTCATTTGGAACATTGTCGTTCCAGTCGTATTCGTCCGGCCCCAGTGTTTGTTCGTCGTTCCAGTATTCCGAGAAGACGATTTTTTGACCGGTGTAATTGGCTTGACGACCCATCAACGCGGCCAGCGTGCTCTTGCACATGTATTCGCCATTGTTGATCGTGTCCCGTTCACCGCGAATAGCTTCAAACAAGTGCTGATGTTCTACGTCGTACATGCTGGGCTTGCGACCACGTCGCCGCCACTCGCCATCTTCATTGATGACGATGTTGCGGAGCATTTGTGCAGTACCGGTGGTCCCGGTTACATAGCATTCATTTTCCGAAAAGCACTCGTTCATCTGGCGACACATCGAGACCATTTTGACACCATTGGCCCACTCGAACACGGTGGTCATGTGGTCAAAAACATTTCCCCATTGTTCGCCGATTCGTTTCTGTCGCCCCCCCAAACCGTAACAGAATTCGGGTGCTTCATCGCCCATCAGCCAGAGGCCTTTGTCGATGGTGTGAATGTGTTGCTCGGTAATCAGGTCACCTGACAGCCAGTTGAAGTACAGCCAGTTACGGCACTGGTACTCCATTTCGCTCCATTCGTCTTTTCGAGTGTGATGCCAAAGTTCGCCCGCCAGATAGTTTGAATGAATCGATTGGATTTCGCCGATGCCACCGGCCTGGATTTTGTCCATCACTTCGTTGACGCCCAGGTCGTATCTCCAGCAAAGGCCCGAGACAACATTCAGGCCGGCAAATTCAGCATCGTTGCAGGCATCCATGACTCGCCGAACGCCGGGTGCGTCAGTTGCGATCGGTTTTTCACAGAAAATCTGTTTGCGAGCGGCGACTGCTGCTTCCATCTGCGCCGGTCGGAAATGAGGCGGCGAGCAAAGCAACACCACGTCGATGTCGGTTTCCATGATCTTTTCATGGCAGTCGAAACCAACGAACTTGTGATCCTCGTCGACCTGATACTTTTCGCCATGCAGTCTCTCAAGTGACTCGGCACAGGAATCCAGGCGATCGCGGAAGGCGTCGGCCAGAGCGGTCACCATCACGTTTTCATCGGCCTTCAGTGCGTTACCAACGGCACTGGTGCCTCGTCCTCCGCAGCCGACCAGCCCAACCTTCAGCGTTTCATCGACCGAATGATGATAAGCTTGAGCAGGTTTCAAGCCTGTCGTTAAAACGGTCGAGGCGGCAACTGCAGCCGATGTGTTTTTGATAAACGTGCGTCGAGTATGTTCGTTGTTCATGGGTTGACGGTCCATTCGGTTGACGGTGCATTCGGTTGACGGTGCATTCGGTTGACGGGCTATTCGATTAACGAGGTCAAAAAACTGCATATCGATCGTTTGTGCGAATTACCAGTTTAACACGAACGCGTTTTAGATACAGTTAGCATCTGGATGATTGTTGGCATTTGGCCAAGCCATGTATTTGCCCGGTTGAATCTGCGTGGAGATCTTGACCTAATCACTAAAGTATCGATAGCGTTATGATACGAGCGTCCATCTGAATTCTCAATCCAGCACCTCAGCCCCCGCGAGTAACCTTGAAACCAACTGGTCAGCAATTCGATCTGGTCAGCATTCAATCGCAGACATTCGTGGAGGGGATTCAATTTCAGCACACGATGGAGTCGACCAATGACTGGGCACTGCAAAACTGCTCGATCGATTCGCATTCTTATCCATTGCTGGTGTTGTGCGAAAAGCAAGTTGCGGGGCGGGGTCGAGGCCAGAATCGTTGGTTGGCATCCGGTGGCAGCCTGACCTGTTCGCTGGTGCTGCCCAGCGACTTTATCAAGCTGGAACAAAACCGTCAGGGGCTGATCTCGCTGGCGGCCGGTGTGGCAGTAGTGCAAGCGATCGAACGAGTGGCCGGGCTGAACTGCCAGCTCAAGTGGCCGAACGATTTGATGCTTGAAGACCGCAAGTTGGGCGGCATCCTGGTGGAGACGAAATCTACCCGGTTGGTGGTGATCGGGATCGGCATCAATATCAACCATTCGTTTGCGGATGAAATGCCGGGCTCGGTTTCGTTGTGCGAGGCACTGGGTGACAGGCTGGCGCTGCAAGATGTATTGATTTCGACTCTGGATGAACTGGAAAAGCAGTTGCAGTCGCTGAATTCGAGTTGGCAGTCAATTGTCCAGGCAATTCAGAGTTGCGACTGGTTGCGTGGACGGCGGATCAAAATTGGCTTGGGAACGAAAAAATTTGCGGGAATTGCCGGTGGAATTAATGAAGCGGGCGGGCTGCTGGTCAGGACTGACGACGGAAAAGAACATACTCTTTTTTCCGGTTCGATCGAATTATTGGAAGACTCGCCTGCGCCTGATTGAATTCGGTATTAAAAAATTTCGTCCGGCTCCAGGCGGACTGTCGTATTGATTCAAAGCCGAGTTTTCGGTTGTAATGGGAGGAGCCATCCAAGGGAGATTCCAATATTCATCAGGTGTTGAGGAG
>CAZOXC010000175.1:0-6592 GCA_964583205.1 uncultured Pirellulaceae bacterium
TCTATTTGTTGAGCAAGTTCCAGAAGTTGTTCAAGTGCCGCCTGCTGTGACTCGGCGATCACACCCACATCATCAACAAAGTTGTCGCGGACGTTTGTGCCCAGGTTCGTTCGAATCAATTTCCAGGTCGCGTTGATGATCTCTTTCTGCAGGTCGGCCAGTTGTTGTGCTTGTTGAGCATTTTGATTCTGTCCGCCGCCCGGAGGTTGTTGCTGCTGCTGTTGTTGTTGGGCGCCCCCCGGCGGCGCGTTGCCTTGCCGATAGATTTCATCGAAATGACGGACTTCCGCGAAGTACATGTCGCTGGCGGTGCGTCGGACTTCAGTACCGGAAGATGCTGTAGCCACCAGATCTTCGGCCCAGAAATAATAGGAAACCAGTTGGTCAGGTTGAGCCTGAACATCTTCCAGAGCCAGCAAGTGTCCTACTGGAGTTTTTTCCTTGCCCGGCAGCGACTCTGCCAGCACGACTTCCACCGCATCGCCGCCACCGATTTGGTAACTCAAGCCGACTCGAGTCAAACCAAAATCGTCCCAGGCGTTTCCTTTCAGTTGAACTTCTTCCAGCGAAGAAACTTGAACGTCATCACGGGGCTGCTCGAACTTGAGATCGGGCGCCTTGTTCTGGGTGACATTGATACTGAATTGGGGCGGCGCTTTGTTGGCGCGGCCGGCGCTGTCAGTCAAATGAAGTTCAAAACGACCTGACTCGACCATTTGCAAGTCGGTTGAATAGGTTCGCTGATCTTCATCGACATGCAGGTCGATGGTTTCGCCGTCACTGGATTCCAGATAGGCCCGATCCACCGGCTTGTTCAAGATGAATTTGAGTTTGGCATCGGTTCCAGCAACTGCCGTCACACGACGCACGTCCTGCACGACTCTATTTTCAAGTTCTGTGAACTCGGGATAATCCAACTCGGCATCACTGCGAACCAGTTTGGGAAATTCAAAAACGCCGACCCGGTATTCGCGAGAAATCGTCTCGCCATATTTGACTCGATAAGTCATGGGTCGCTGTACCGAAGAAATTCTGCCGGCGAATACTGGATCTTCCAGGCTCTTTTGCATCAGAACTTCGCTGGTTTTCTGGGCGCCCGATTCATCGGTTCCGGCGCTGAAGACCAAAGTGACATCTGGCGGTAACGACTTGCCGAACTCGGCCATCACCAACAAACTGTTTCCAGATTCCACTTCGGTGTCGCCCGGTGTAATTTTTAATTCGAAGTCACCATTCGAGCTGGCGGCGTCAGCAAAATTCAGCGTGTTGGCCTCGCTCGACAGCGGAATTGCCAAAGCCCAGTAGGCGAACAGCAGGGCGACCACCAGCAAGGCTGTTGACCCGGCAATCAAGGGAGAGATCACCATCCGGGTAAACGGAATCATCTCGGACCAGGGTTTTTTATAGCTGTGATAAACCGCATTCCGAATAACTTCGTGTTGCAGGAGGTGATAATCGTTTTTCTCGTTGGGCTCCTGCTCGATCGCCGTCAACAAAGTCGCATCCAGTTCCGGATTCTTTGCTTCGATCATGTCCACGATCTGTCGAACACTCTTTCGCTTGTTGAAATGCCAGATTAGCGCGGCGATAGCGCCAATTCCAGCCAGAGCCGCCAACACGGTCGGCAATTGGCCAACATAGGACTGTCGCACGAAGTTCAGAATCAAATAGAGCAGGGCAATCAGAGCGATTCCGATAAACACCATCGACAGCGCGTCGAACAACTGCACCCAGTTGGCTCGTTTTACAACCGGCTCCAGTCGATCCAGCAAGTGATCTTTGACGTCCGTCTGATGTGCAATTCGTTTTTGATTGCTCATGACACTCCCTCGGTCATTGGTTGATTGCCGGTTTGTCTGGTTTGTTTGCGGGCGGCCAACAGGGTTTCCAGTGCCACCAGTCCCAACACCAGCAACAGCGCCCACTTCCAGATTTTCTGTCGAGCTTCGACTCGAGCGTTACCTTCGCGTTTCAAGCGTTCCAAAACTTCGGTCGTCAGCTCTTGTTGCCCCAACGGAATGTTGTGAATCGCAAGTTGCTCGGAATCGATCGGTGAAGTCCGACTTTCGCTGGGTGAAAGATTGACTGCGAAAGTCAGTTGCTGATTGTCCTGCATCAAAGTGTAAACGCCGGGTTCGTCGGTCTGGTTGAATTCCAGTTGATCGTTGCCAAGCTTGATCTCGGTCGTATCCGGCTTGATGATCGAGCGAGCTGCCTGGGTGGTTGGTGCGGGCAGGCTGATGGTTTGATTGATCAGGTAATGCGCGGCAATTGGCGGACTCAACAAGGATTGCTCCAGCAGCTCGTTCATCAGTGGAACAAACTTGGTAGAAAGGCTCAGGCCAGAACTACCAGGATCCCATCCACTTGCCAGCAAAAAGACTCGGCCTTTTTCCAATTGTCTGAACGCCAGCGCCGGATCGCCGTTGTCAAATCCGGCCAGTATTTCAACTTCGTTTTCAGAACCTTCGTCGCCCGTTTCAAATTGAACAGCAAAATGATTCCAGAAACGGATCTTGGTAAAATCGTTGAACTTGGCACCGCGCAAAGGGTGAAACAGGGGATCATTAAAGTCAATCTGACCCAGCATCCGATAGTCTCCCGATCGATCTCCCTGGACCTGCCGGGAATTGTCGATCGGAAACAACGGTCCGAGACTCATGGCCATTTCATTGGACGTGATGACAAACAGCACAGTCTTTCCAAGCGCCAGATAATTTTCCACCGCCGATCGTTCGTCTACCGCCAGTTGGCGTGATACGACCAGCAGGTCGGGTGACGCGGTAGGGTTCGATATCCCCGTTCGAAGCGCGTCCCAGTCATCGACGATTTTGGTCGAGCGGGTTTCGGTGTTGATCAAGGATCGCGCCAGATAAAACTGTAAACCTTCAACGTCGTCGGCTTCGTCATCGCCCAGATAACCCACCACGAGCTCCCGTTTTGGCTGGCTGATATCGAAGCGAGTGTTATCGAAGTCCATATCATCACCCGACAACACCAGCCGGTCACTTTCAAACAGCGGCCGGGTGACTTCCAGCGCTCGACTGGCACCTGGCGGAACAACGAATTGAGTCGGCACACCCAGTTCACCGAATTCACCTTGCCAGGCCACCGAGAACATTTGTTGTTGGGAAGTATCGCTGTTGGTAACTCGCACCAGTTGTCCGGCACCTGCCGTTGATTCGTTGGCGATGACTTGCAAACTGGCGTTGTCCGATTGCCGGGCCTGCAGCCCAACGACATCCACCATCACTTGTTGCGGCCACTCGAACTGGTTCAGTGCGTCCAGACTGGCGCCGCCCTGCAAGTCGCTGATCAAGACGATTTGTGATTGGCGCAACGACTTCTCTTCGTCGTCAATCGATTCCAGTTGATCAGCCAGACCGATCAACGCGGATCCCAAATCCGTCTCGGACCAACTGGACTCCAGCAAATCCAGTTCTTTTTTTACAAGTTGCCTTTGCGAATCGACACTGTCGGGCGCCGCGCCGAATCCGACGATGCTTTGTAAATTCGAATCGAAGGTAAACAGAGCGACCTGATCCTGAGGTTCCAGGTTATCAATATATTGTCTCGCCGCGGCGATCGCCTGCTGTTGAAAGTCAGCCTGTTTCATACTGGCACTGGTATCGATCAATACCGCCACTTGTCTGCCCGGAGGCGCCGACCAGGTTGTCGACTGCGGGATGAACGGTCGCATGAAGGCAATGGCCAGCAAGACCACCGCTGCCGAGCGAAGCAGAAACAGCAGCCAGTTGTCCAGGCGACTGCGACGAGTCAATCGAGGAGGTGATGGTTTGATGAACATCAACGAGCTGAATTGCTGCTTCCGCCGGGGCGTGCGGCGAATCAAGTGGAACAGCAATGGCAGAACGACTGCCAGCGCGCCCAATCCGAAAACCCATGTCAGGAAATTCATGCTTAACGCCTTTGCTTTCCTGTGGTGTTGGACTTCACGGCTTTCCCGGATTTGGTTGAGGCACGGCCTCCCAGAAAGTTCAGCAACACTTGATCCATCGGTTCGTCGGTGACCGCGTTGAAGAATTCAATACCTTGCTTCGAGCAGGCGCTTTCCAGTTGTTGTGCGTGTTCGTTAAAGCGCTGCAGGTAATCGTCGCGAACAGTTTCAGGGTTCACATAAATCTGCTTGCCGGTTTCTTCATCCTGAAACAAGGACTCCTGATCGAAATTAAAATCCACTTCAGCTCGATCGAGCACACGGAACACGACTACATCGTGTCCGCGAGAGCGCAAATAGCCAAGTTGTTTTTCGAGAGTTTCCACGGGCGTCAGAAAATCAGAAACCAGGACGACCATCCCGCGCTTGGTAACGGTCATGGCGATTTGTTCCAGTGCGGACGACACATCGGTCGCGTTGCCCGACTCGGCTCGCTCCAGCGCTACCAGGACTCGCCGCAGATGACCTGGCCGATAGCGAGGCGGAATGTATTCGCCAATGCTCTGGTCGAACGTCAACAATCCCACCGCATCGCGCTGCAGCGACAGAAAATAGGCCAACGTGGCGGCCAGGGTTCGCGCATAATCGGCTTTGGAAAATCCGCTGGATCCGAAACTCATCGAGCGACTGAGGTCGACAACCAGATTGCAGCGCAGATTGGTTTCATCTTCAAAACGTTTGATAAAAAATCGATCGACGCGGCCGTACAGTTTCCAGTCCAGAAAACGGGGATCATCGCCCGGCGAATAAGCTCGATAGTCGGTAAATTCTACAGAGAAACCGTGGTAGGGGCTGCGATGCAGGCCGGCCATAAACCCTTCGGCCACAACTTTCGCACGCAGTTCCAGATTCTTGATTCGCATCAAGGTGAGTGGATCAAGTTTGCTGCTGTCGCGCAAATAGCCCACTCGCGCCGAAACGGCTTCGGACGAATCTGAATTTCGAGATTTAGCGAGAGGCTCTGACATTGATACCGTGAATGAAATTGTTTTGTGAAGGGAGGACTAACCGGGCGCCGAAACATGATCCATCAACTGCTCGATCACATTCTCAACTGTCAGACCTTCGGCTTCCGCTCGATACCCCAGCAGGATTCTATGGCGGAGGACAGGCAGCGCCAGATACTGAATGTCACTAACGGTCACGTGCGGCCGACCTTCAAACAGTGCTCGAGCCTTGGCGCCCAGGATCAAGTTCTGCGCGGCTCGCAAACCGGCACCCCAGGTCACCCACTCGTTGATAAAGTCCGGAGTGTTGTCCCGTCCGGGTCGACTGGCATCGGCGAGCTGAACTGCGTAGCGGACCAGATCGTCAGCCACCGGAACGTCTTTCACCAGAGAATGGAATCTCAAAACGGCTTCGCCATCAAACAATTGCTCCAATTGCGCGGATTGCCTGGATGTTGTTTGTTTGACAACAGCTACTTCATCATCCTGTGGCAGGTAATCGATGTGCACGTTGAACATGAAGCGATCAAGTTGTGCTTCGGGCAGTGGATAAGTCCCTTCCATCTCGATCGGGTTCTGGGTGGCCAGCACAAAGAAGGGCTCTTCCAGGGGATAGCGAACGCCCGCAGCGGTGACTTGATGTTCCTGCATCGCTTCCAGCAAAGCCGACTGGGTTTTGGGGGGCGTTCGATTGATTTCGTCAGCCAGAATCACATTGGCAAAAATCGGACCATGAACAAACTGCATTTTGCGATGGCCGTCCGGCGACTCTTCCAGAATCTCGGTGCCCGTGATATCGGCCGGCATCAAATCCGGTGTGAACTGGATCCGTTGAAACTTCAAATCAAAGATCTGCGAGATCGAACTGACCAGTAAAGTCTTGGCCAGCCCGGGTGCGCCGGTAATCAAGCAGTGTCCGCCGGCGAACAGCGCGATCAGCAATTGCTCGGTGACTTCACGTTGACCGATGATCACTTTGGAAAGCTGATCAAAGATCTTTTCGCGGCTTTCACGAAAGTCTGCAATCGCTTGCTGTTGTTCTTCAAGAGTAGATTGGTTCAAATTTCGCTCCCAGTAATTTAGTGCGTCATCGCGTAAGTCACGATGTTGATTCCCAGCGGATAGGCCCAGGGTTCGGAGTAAGTTTCAAAATAGCCTCGGTCCATGCCCTCGCGTTCCCAGCCATCGCCCAGGTCCGTGTTGTGGCAGGCGATCACCATGATCCGCCCTTCGTCATCAAGGTAGGCGCGGTAGTGCGGTTCCCGGGCATCAGAACGTTCAGTTCGATAGCCGTTGTAGTAATGTGAAATACTGGGAATCTGCGGCTTCTCTTTCAAGTCATAGACGATGTGAAAGATTGGATGTGAAAGGTCGAGATCGATCCAGCGCTTGCCCGGTAGAACTCGCTCCATCTGGCTTTCAAATACATTCCATTCGTACTCGCCCCAGAAATCGTCCACCATGATGAAACCACCTCGCTCCAGATAGTTTCGCATTCCCTCAACCTCGGCCTCGGTCAAATCCATTCCGCCGGGTTCGATCAAGTAAGTGAATGGGTAGTCAAAAATTTCCGGATCGGTCAGTTCGACCAGTACGCCTTCCGGAGCGACTTTCATTGAAGTCAATTGTTGCAACCGGAAAGACAGATTCAAATCAGCATCCGGCCAGTCCACGGCCCAGTCCGGTC
>CAZOXC010000176.1:0-6559 GCA_964583205.1 uncultured Pirellulaceae bacterium
ACATTGCGGGCATCAGGGCCAGCAGCATTACGCCGATCTCGTGGCACTCGCCTTTGAAATGTTTGCACATCAGGCCATGGCCAAGTTCATGAATGGTTTTGGTGACCATCAACAACACGCCCATAAAGACGAGATTGTTCAATCCAAAGAATTGTTGAAGTTCAGGCAAACGTCGGGTGAACTCGCTGAAGTTTACCGCGATCAACACCAGCGCAGAAATGCAGAGCAGAATGTTGATCAGGGTTCCCAAAGGTGAAAAGAACCAGCGACACTTTGGGTATAACCAGTCCAGGAATCGATCAGGGTCAACGCCCGGCAGGCGGATGGCCAGAGCACTGCTGAGTAATTTGATGGCCTTTTGTTTGATTTCTTTGTTGCGCCGCTGAACAAGCGGTTGGGCTTGTCCGGGAGAGTCGGAAACCAGCAGTCCGTTTTGATGCAGCGAATTGACAAGTTGCTGAACCGTTTCGATCTTGATTTCATGTTCCGGGTGGTCGGCCTGCAGCGTGTTTCGAATCTGTCGATATCCTCGAGTACCATCCAGCATCATCAGGACATCGTATTCCGGTCGCCGCAACCGAAAATATTTGAGGGCCAGCGGATCTTTGACAACCCATGAAAATTCACCCTGGAATTGACTCTCGCTGATAACCAGATCGCGGCGTGCGCGGAGGCGGACCGGAGTTGCATCTGGCTGGATGGCGGAATGTTCCAGTGCACCGATCATGGTTATGCAAAACTCCGTCTACCAGATTCGAAACAGGATTTTCGATTGCACGAACTCGGCCGCTTCATGAAACCAGACGTAGCCAAGCGGCCGTGTGCCACAGTGAATTTTTGCAGAGACAGTACTGCGAGTCTGGCGGGAGGTGATGATTTCGTCCGCATCGACTTCCACCAGAACTTTGAGGCCGTTTTGTTGATTCACCAACTGCGTGGCGGAGGCGACATGTTTGATGGTTCCGGTGAGATTGTGACCGGGCTCGGCTGCCAGTTGGTAGGTAACCGAAACGCGTTCGCTGTCTTCTGTGTTTTGTTGCTCAGTGTTTTGTTGCTCAGTGTTTTGTGCTTGCTTTAGTGCTCTCAGCAGGTGGCCAAGTTTTCGATCTGGAACATTGAGTTCAATTTCCCACGAGCCGTCCACGTCGGCCACTTCCATTAACAACTGACCGGTCTGGACAGGTCGATCTTCCAGCCGTTCGTTGATGTTCCAGGTGATGATTTTGCCTTGCAACGGGCTGGTGACCTGCAGTTTGTCGGATTCGCTCTCCAGGATCGATTGTGTTTTCTGCAGAGTAGTAATCTGAGTCTGTAGCGCTTTCATGCTCTCGTCATTGGTGCCCTGTGAACCTTCATTCAAGCCCGCGATGGCCATGGATTCGAGCGTTTGCAGGCGTGCTTCAAGCCCTTTGATCTGACCGCGAACTTCTTCCAGGCGAATCAAGTGTTGCTCGTTTTGCAATTCAAGCAAAGGCGCGCCCACATCGACGCTGGCACCCTCGACTGCAAATATCTGGCTGACGTTTCCATCCATTTCTGCGAACACTTTCTGACGTTGTTCAGGCAGCAGGACACCATCGCAATGGAGCACGAATTCAGCCGGGTAAAACAAGAGTAACAGCAGCAACAGCATTCCCAGCCCCAGCGCAGCCAGAGTTTTAGGTAAGTTCTGAGCCGATGTCAGAATTTTTGATTTGCCCAGCGTTCGCCAAATCGGATACAAAAACAAACTTTTGTGATTGATCGAATTTCGAATCGCGGTCGCCGCGTGATTGTGAGCCGATTCAATCGAGTTTTGTACCTGCGCGAATTCCCAGGCGTATTTGCAATGCTCGACAATCAAACCGGCGAGCGGTTCCATGTTGGGTGGCGTCGCATCGGGGTTGATGTCTTCTCGAAAGGCTTCCCGAGACACCGGCAGGATCGCGATAGATCGAGTCGCCGAGAGGTCGAGGTATTCGTTGAGCGGTTCAGCAATTTGCGGTGGAATCTGATCGGATTCGCCCGGGAACCAGAAAGCTTGCCGGGTTTTAATAGTCTTGGTCGCCAATCGCGACAGTAGTTTTACCGGTTTGCTGCGTCGATTGACTGATGGCTGGCCGCTGATCGCCTGGACTTTGAAACGGTTTCCTTCGCGAATCACGACTGAAACGCGATCGCAATCGAGCAGTCGTTGAGTTTCGTTAGCGACCGTCATGATGGTCTTGCGATAATCCAGATCGCTATGAATCTCTTGAGTGAAGTTGCTTAGTTGTTCAGAGTTCGGCTGGATGAACGAATGGTCCAGGGTCGAATCGTCGACGGACTGCGGGGCAGCTTCTACCGGTTGGTTGGTTGGGTCGCCTGAATTGCTGGCTTCCTGACAGATTCGATTGAGTTCGGCAAGCAGTTTTTTATTTTGTTCTTCATCGGGTTTGGCTGACAAAACGAATTCGACCAGCACGACTTCGTTGTTGCGGTGGATTTTGCCGAACAGCAGGGCAGGGCGTTCCGAGTTCGTTTCTTTATCGCCTTGTCGAAGAAAGACCATCGAGTCTTTCTGACTGGACGCCTGGTTGACGATCTTGTCATGAAGCTCGCGACTGATGGGCAGGTTGGCGTTTCCGGATTCATCCGCCAGCACCTGGCAAATCGGCTGAACCGGGTGGGAAGAACAATCCCATGCGATGCCAATTTCTGCATGCGTAGTCTTGACCACTTGATCCAGAAATCCCTGGAAGAACTCGCGCCGACCGGCAGCGGAGGGAAATCCAAATTTTTCCGAAGTCTGATCTTGCATGATAGAATGGGGCTTAACGAAGACTTTTCAGTCAATTGTTTTAGCAAAACGCGCGATGAAGTTGTCTATCCCTATCCTAATCAGGGCGAATTCCAATCCGACTCGTATTTCCTTTGGAAAGGTCGTTCGAGCGATCCGAAAATCGGCAAAATCCGCAAAATCGTTGAATGGTCAACAGATTCACCAGTTGAGCTTGAGCCTCAAGTATCGGGCAATGACGGAAAGTTCTCTGTCAGTTTTGATACCACAAGCATTCGGTTTGATGACCGAGGTGATTCGCAGGCAGCTTGGCCTGACCTTGTTTGATTGCCAGTTGATTGGCGGCACCGTGCTGGCTCGGGAAATGATTGCCGAAATGAAAACGGGAGAAGGCAAGACGTTAACGGCGTCTTTGCCGACTTATATTCACGCACTGACGGGCAAACGAGTTCACGTGGTAACCGTGAATGATTATTTGGCCGAGCGTGATCATCAGGTACTCGGTCCGGTATATGAGCAGCTTGGACTTTCAACTGGTGTGATTCTGAACGGTCAAAGTCCCGACCAACGAAGGGCGATTTACCGGCGCGACATTGTTTACGGGACGGCCAAAGAAATCGGATTCGACTTTCTGCGCGATCGATTGGCACGCCGTACGATTCAACGAAGTCGACATTCTCACACTGGTGCTCATGACAAACCATCTTTGGTTCAGCCCGATGGTCGGCCCTACTTTGCATTGATCGATGAAGTGGACAGCATCCTGCTGGACGAAGCCAGCACGCCGTTGATCATTGGTGAGCAGGATCCTAACGAATCGACAATCACTGAAAACTGTTTTCGCTGGGCGGCAGATATTGCAGATCAGTTTAATGAAAAGCAGCACTACGAATATGACAAGGTTCGTCAGCGAGTCGAGTTGACGCATGCGGGCCACAGCCTGATGCTGGGATTGCCGGGCAATCAGGGTACTCAGTTGGCGACCGCGCATGAATTGGTCGACTATGTGCAAAACGCCATCAAGGTTCGCCGCGATTTTCACCTGGATCAGCACTATGCCATCGACGAAGGGAAAGTCGTAATCATCGATGAATTCACAGGTCGGCCTGCCGAGGGCCGGCAATGGCAACAAGGAATCCATCAAAGCGTGGAAGCTCGAGAAAACCTGGAATTGACTCCAGCGACTCGCACTGCTGCTCGAGTCACAGTTCAGGAACTGTTCAAAAGGTACGAGAAGTTTGCCGGGATGACAGGCACGGCCTGGAGTTCTCGTCGCGAATTCAAGCGAGTGTTTGAAAAACAGGTGATGCGGGTTCCCACCAACCGTCCGGTGAATCGACATGAATGGCCTTCCCGGATTTACGTTCGTGCGCAAGACAAATACAAAGCCGTCGTTGCAGAAACTCAGGCAATGTTGAAAGCCAATCGAGCTGTCTTGATTGGAACTCGCAGTGTTGAAGTTTCTGAAACGATTGCCAGGTTGCTCGATGAGAATGATGTTCCGCACAGTGTGTTGAACGCGCGTTACACCGCTTCGGAAGCGGAGATTGTCAAACAAGCTGGCCAGTTGAGTGCGGTCACTGTGGCCACCAACATGGCCGGGCGGGGAACCGATATAAAGCTCGATCCTCAGGTTCGAAAAAATGGGGGACTGCATGTAATCCTCACAGAAATCCACGAAAGCCAGCGGATTGACTGGCAGTTGATCGGTCGAGGATCTCGTCAGGGCGACCCGGGCAGCTTTCGAGTTTTTCTTTCTCTGGAAGATGAAATTCTTAGACAGGGAACGGCGGCAGCCAGTGTGAAGCGACTGCAGAAACGATTCGGCAAGCGAACGGCATTGGGGCGAGCATTGTTTGGGTTATTTCGCCGCGCTCAATTGCGGGCCGAGCGCAAAAAATTGACGGATCGGATGATTCTTTTGCGGAAAGAGAAAGAGCGTTTGAAAAATCATTTTCAAACCGGACAGGATCCCTATCTGGAAGCCATTGATTAGGGACCATTCTGACATTCAGAATTTCGAGTTAGCCAACTTGACTCAAGACTCATGAATTTGGGCTTTGGTGTAGCGATAAACAATCGGCCGCCAGTCGACCGGGCGCCAATCGATCTGGCAACAGTATACTGGAGTCTGTTGCTCTCGGAATCGGACATGATTCACTCGAAATATTTGCAAGACCATTCCCAATGACAGATAGAGACTTGAGGGCTCTGGCAGCCCGATCTTTTCGCAGCCAGTTCGCTGAGCGATCCGTCGAGTGCATTGCAGTCGCTCCCGGTCGAGTCAATTTGATCGGCGGACATGTCGACTACAACCAGGGCCTGGTGTTGCCACTGGCGATCGAAAGGCAAACTTTGCTGGCCGGATCAAAGGGCCGGGCAAATCAAGGGCGAGTTTTCAGTCAGCTAACCGGACAGACCTGGAAAATCGATTTGAGTCAGCCGCTGCAGCGATCTCGGCACAACTGGGAGAACTACTTGCTCGGCGTGATCAACGAGTTACAAAAATTGGGATGCGAGTTGACTGGCTTTGATGCCGTGATTCAGTCTGATCTGGAACCGGGTGCCGGACTGGGCAGCAGCGCGGCCTTGGAAGTTGCCTTCGCTAAATTCATTATCGCTCTGAATCATTTGTCGGTTTCCGATCTAGAGCTAGTGCAAATTTGCCAGCGAGCAGAGCACTCGTTCGCCGGTGTGCCATGCGGGATCATGGATCAATATTCAAGTGTCTTTGGTCAGAAGCAGCATTTGATTGCGCTGGATTGTGAAACGATATGCCATGAATTGATCGCCTGGCCGTCGCCACAAACAGTCTTGCTGATCATCAACAGCAATGCTCCGCATCAACTGGTTGATGGCGAATACGCGCTGCGCAGACAACAATGCCAGTCGGCACTTGGGAAACTGGGATTGGATTCATTTCGCAATGCTGACTCGGAATTACTTGAAAGAGAAGGTCATCGACTTGATCAAACCGAATTGCGACGTGCCACACATGTCATAAACGAGATCGAACGTTGCACGGAGTCGATCAAGGCAATCCAAGCCGGGGATTTGAATGCGATCGGGCAGTATCTTTACGAAAGTCACGATTCGTTGCGCGATTTGTTCGAAGTCAGTTGCAGTGAACTGGACTGCCTGGTCGACATCGGTCGAGAGATTGGAGCTGGCGGCGGCGTGTGGGGGATGCGGATGACTGGCGGTGGATTTGGCGGTTGTGTTGTGGCGATTGTGGATAAAGATCATGTGCAGAATATCGCCCGCGAGCTATCCGCCCGGTACCAATCGCGCTGTGGTCGTACCGCAAGTTGGTTTGTAACCAGGCCAGCGCCGGGTGCTCGAGTAATCACTGCACACGAAAGTTGAACGGCGGGCCTTCGACTGCAAAAGTTTGATTGTCCTCTTGACTCTTGTCGGTTATCTTGTATTATGCGATTAACACAAGGATACAAAGCATGGATATTCATATTTCAGTTGCGGACGGAGTGCCGATTTATCAACAAGTCGTCACTCAGGTCAAATATCTGGTTGCAGCCGGCCGTATGCGTGCCGGTGAGGAGATGCCTACGATCCGCGCCCTGGCCGAGCACCTTCATGTCAATCCGAACACGATTGCCCGAGCTTACCGTGAGCTTGAGCAGGATGGTACGGTTGAGAAACGCAGCACCAAAGGCACTTTCATCGCTGAAAAAGTGTCACGGTTTTCTTCCAGTTACCGTCAAGCCGCGCTTCACGAACGGGTCGATCAGCTTGTGGCCGAATCGAGCCAGCTTGGGATTTCCGTAGCACAAGTGATCGCAC
>CAZOXC010000177.1:0-6534 GCA_964583205.1 uncultured Pirellulaceae bacterium
CAGTGTAGCCAGAAAGTTCCAGTTTGTTGATTTTGTCATCCGTGGCGAATATTCGCGACAGCACAAAGGGCTGATCAACCGTAGCGACATCAATCGGCGGCAACGCAACATTCGAGCCGATACTGGCGAAGGGAGAAACCGGTTGCGGCTGGTAGTTGGTTACCACTTCAACGGGTTGGGGCGAGTCCGGAGTTGCCGGTTCGGGAATGATACCGCCAGGCTCGGTTGGATCACCCGATCCGCGGTTAGTTGAATTGTCGGGCACTTGAGCAACAGGACGATCGTTGCCGCCAGTGTTCTGGGAATCGTCGTTTTGATTCTGATTGCTGGCGTTCTTGTTGTTTGCCTTGTTGTTGTTTGCTTTGTTTTGTTCTGGTGGAGTTCGTTCCTTACCGTTGGCCTTTTTCTTACTGTTGGCCTTGTCGTTGTTGGCAGGCTGGTTGTCGTTTGCGGACTGGTCATCGCTTGAGTCGCTGGACAGATTATTTGCCCGATCTTGCCAGGATGATTCGTTATTACGATCCGAGGAATCCGCAATAGCAGCGCCCTGATCGCCTCCACCCAGGAATGTGCGAATAAACAAAAATGACCCGACAAACACAATTGCCAAAGCGAGAACAGATGCTGAAATGATAGCTGGCAGAATGAACTTTGATTTGTTTTCAGATTGCTGCTCCGTCTTTCCTGACTTGCCACGTTTTCGACGTCGTGATTTGTTTGGATCGGATTTGCCTCGTTTGGGCAGCCGAGGTGCATCGGGATCGGTTGGAACGTCTAACGCTGCGGAATTCGGCTCGTTTTCCGCCGCCGCTAACAGCGCTGGTGAATTTGCAAGTTCATCTGCGTTTGCTATTTGATCAGTGACTTCGTCCGACGAATCGCCGAAAATATCGCCAGCAGCCACCGGGTTTTGATGGATCCAATTTTCCAATAGTGACTTGATTTGCTCGATCGTCAGTTTTCGTTCTTTGGCAAATCTGGAAAGCGAGCCCAGAATTTCCAATAGGTCATTGGCCGAGCTGCTGCGCTGGGAACGCTTGATCATTTCGATCGAAGTCTTGCCAACTGCAGCAAAATCATCATCTGGAAGAAACGCGACCGGAATTTCATCTTTGCTTTTTACCATCCGCCGCAACGGTGCCATCGAGAAATCCGTAACTCGAAGGTCATTCTTTTCCACCAGAAACAGAGTGTTCAAACTGATGCTGCCGTGAACAAGATCGTGTTCGTGGATTGCCTGAATTGCAGAAATCGCCTGTTGGGTCAGTACGGCAACATCCAGATCGGTTAGTTCATCCAAAGGCAGGTCGGCAACTGTCTTACCTTCAACGTGTTCGGTTACCAGATAATATCGTTTGGATTCCTGGTCGATATCGTAGACATGAATGACATGCGGGTGGTCAATTTCACAAGCAAATTGGATTTGCTGAATGAACTTGTCGAACAGCTCGGTATGCTCAGAAAACTCCTTTGGGAAAATCTGTATTTGAACTTGCCGATCAAGATTAGTGTGTCGAGCAACGAATCGCTCGCCAAAATCGTCCCGCGCAATCATTTCCTGCAGGACGTATTTCCCAACTTTGATGCGGTGCCGACCCGTCAACAGAAATTTGGCTTGCCACCGGGTAATTGCGCCATCGGAGAGCATTTTTTTGGCGATTTGTGACGAGTTGCTTTGCTGGTCCATGGATTCCAGTAGCTGGTCCATGTATTCGGATTCCACGGCGCCGCTTTTCCGAATCGTTTCGATAAATTTGTCGCGAGAGATTGTTATCTTGGCCACGTCAACGCCATCCAGAAAAGCGGGAAAAGTCTTTGTCTTATTCTCGCAGTCAAATTCCGATTTATCAAGCGATTAATAACGGCAACCGCATCATGAATCACTTTGGAAGTCCAATAGTTCCGAATAAACCCGACTGAGCGACTTGACAGCATGGTCGAGCCCAAATCGGTTCAAGATGATCGAGCGAGTTTCTGTTGCCAAAGTTGACGATTGAGTTGACTCCAGCCAATCGCCGATGGCTGACGCAGCGCTGGAAATTACCAACTCAAGTTCCTGGACGTCAAGCAACTTTGCCGTCGGACAGGAGTGCAACATTTCTTCAGTTCCCCCGACGTGGGTGGTAACGATCGGGCAACCGGCTGCTGCCGCCTCCAGCAGGACTCGCCCGAAGGGTTCCTGTCTTGCCAAGTGAACCAGAACGCTGGATTCATTCATCATCGAATTCACGTCTGTGCGTCGACCCAGCAGGTGAGTCGCAAAATCCTGAGTTTCGGCAAACTTGTGCAAGTTGCTTTCCAGTTCCACGGCTTCATCCTTGATCGAGTTTCTTTCGCCAGTGATGAGCCAGGCAAAGTTTAAGTGAGGCGAGTCCAGTTTTAATCTAGCCAGAGCTCGCGCCGTGAGGTCCAGCCCTTTGCGCATGCCGATTTGTCCGACGCTCAAAACCAGTTGCGTTTCGGCAGGCAAATTGAGTTCGCGATGCAAATAGCCGGTCGCCGCGGCGGGTTGGAATTTCTGACCGTCGATTCCATTGTGAATCACCTGGATCCGCTGCGGATCGACACCCAGTTCGAGATACCAGTCTGCGACCGCTTGCGAAACCGCGATCAGTCGATCCAGTTGATTCAAATCGTCAATCGCTTTGCGACTGATTTTAATGATGTCACGCAAATGGCCGATGACCGAGCAACGAATTCGCGATTTGATTCGCCCCAGAATCCTGGAAATTGCCAAACTGTTTCCGTGAACAACATTGATTCGCGGGTCGTTGCAGATGCTGGCCAGATGATCTTCGATTTCCTGAGCGTTGCGGCGCTGGCCGTTAAACGAGGTCCAGAAGTGGGCGACTTCGAATCCTTGTTGTTCAAGTTCGGCGGCAAATTCAGAAGGAGTTGGCACGGCAAACTGGAAATTGAATCCTTGTTTGCGAAGACCCGGCAGGAGAGAGAGGCAGGAATTCTCGCCACCGTTGCGAACACCGTATTCGCTACAGATCAGAACGGTCGGGTTGTGATCTAAAGACATAAAGTGATCCGATGGCAACCAAACAAAGCAAAATCCCGCCGCCAATCACCATCAAGTTTTGCCGTTGAATTTTGAAAGCGACTTCCGCAGGTTCGCCGGCACTTCCGTTATCATCCAGAAGCTTGCCAGCCACCATTTTTAAAAAGTGCAGATTCTCAGTGTTCGGCTCCGAGCCGGCAATCGCCAGTCCGCTGAGCTGCGACCAGGACATGCAGCCGACAAAAATCAATGCGATGCCGAAAATGGCCAAGGGAACGGCAACCAGCCATCCCAAAACATCAACTCGCCAATGGTTGTCCAAAGCGCCCTCTTGGAAAAACTAGTCGACCGTCCAGGTTTCACCCGAACTAAACAGCTTTTGCAAATCACCCTCGCCCTGCTCTTTCCGGGCATCGGCGACCTGTTCGTTGATATCGTCATCATAAGTTGGACGATCAACGTCTCGGAAAACGCCAATCGGTTCAGGGAAAGTCGGATGTCGCATGCGGCTCAGCATGAACGCGTAGTGCGGGTCATCCATTTTCTCATCGTGAAACAGCAAATCGTCCATGGCGACGCCGTCTGACAACTCGACAACTTCCGGCTTTAATCCGTTAAGCCGAATTCCCTTCTTTTGATCCTTGCCGAACACAAGCGGCTTGCCATGATTCAATTCAACAACGTTGTCAGCTTTGGAATCTTTGTCCGTTGAGTACTTCCATGCTCCATCGTTGAACACGTTGCAGTTTTGATAAACTTCCAGAAACGATGTGCCCTTGTGAGCACAAGCTCGTTCAATCATCGACACCAGATGTTTGGTGTTAAAGTCGATGGAGCGAGCCACGAACGTCGCTTCCGCTGCGATCGCCACCGAAAGCGGATTGAGCGGGTGATCGATTGAGCCTCGAGGCGTACTTTTAGTGACATGGCCCTCCAGCGAAGTCGGAGAGTACTGACCTTTGGTCAGTCCATAAATCCGGTTGTTGAACAGCACAATATTAATGTCCAGATTTCGCCGCAGCACATGCATCAAGTGATTGCCACCGATGCTCAATGCGTCGCCATCGCCTGTGATCACAAACACAGTCAGGTCAGGCCGAGTCGACTTGATACCGGTCGCGACTGCCGGCGCTCGACCGTGAATACTGTGGATCCCATAGGTATTCATGTAGTAGGGAAAGCGACTGGAGCAACCGATTCCGGATACAAATACAATTTTTTCGCGAGGCAGACCGAGACTCGGCATCACCTTTTGCATTTGTTTGAGAATCGAATAGTCTCCGCAACCGGGGCACCAGCGGACCTCTTGATCGGAAGCAAAATCAGCCGGCTTGAGTACGGGTAGTTCTGTAGACATAAACTCTGACCTGACGGGTCGACTAGTAATAGGATTGAATTTTTTCAACAAGTTCAGTGACCGAAAACGGTTTGCCTTGAATTTTGTTGTAGCCTTCGCAATCAACCATGTAGGTTGATCGAACGAGCATACGAAGTTGTCCCAAATTGAGCTCGGCAATCACGACGTTTTCGTAATTCGCCAGGATCTCGCCCAGATTGGCCGGGAAAGGGTTGAGCCATCTCAAGTGACCATGGGCAACATCCATTCCGTTCTCACGACACTGGTGTACCGCCGTGCGACAGGAACCGTGAGTTCCTCCCCAGCTCAGTATGAGCAGTTTGCCTTTCTCTGGTCCATCAATCGAAAGCGGTTCGATGTCATTGGCGATGTTGGCTACTTTTTGCGCTCGAGTCCGCACCATCCGTTCGTGATTTTCAGGATCGTAGGAAACGTTTCCAGTGCCGTCATCTTTTTCCAGGCCACCCAGCCGGTGTGTCAGGCCAGGTGTGCCGGGAATCGCCCAGGGACGAGCCAGCCGCTCGTTCCGAGAATAGGGTAGAAATTCCTCGCCATTTTCATTGGCCGGATGGTAATCGACATTGAACCGTTCCAATTGCGAGACATCCGGAATTTGCCAGGGCTCGGCGCCGTTTGCAATGTAACAATCAGACAGAATCACCACTGGTGTCATATACCGAGTCGACATTTTCCAGGCTTCGATTGCTGTGTTAAAACAGTCGCCAGGGCTGGAAGCCGCGACCACTGGCAGCGGCGATTCGCCATTGCGACCGAACATCACCTGATTCAAATCGGATTGCTCAGTCTTCGTTGGCATGCCGGTGCTGGGACCCGCTCGTTGAATATCGATGATAATCATCGGAAGTTCCAACATCATGGCCAGATTGGAACCTTCAGATTTCAGCGAAATGCCGGGGCCGCTGCTGGTAGTGACCGACATCGAGCCACCAAAAGCGCCACCCAATGCAGCACAGACCGCAGAAATCTCGTCCTCGGCTTGAAACGTTCGTACGCCGAAATTTTTGTACTTGCTTAACTCATGCAGCACGTCGCTGGCGGGGGTGATCGGGTACGTAGCCAGGAAAAGAGGAGTGTTGCTTAACTCCGATGCGGCGATCAAACCCCAGGCCAACGCCTGGTTGCCCATGATGTTTCGGTAAGTTCCAGCAGGAAGCTGCGCCGGGCGAACCTGGTAAGTGGAAGCAAAATCTTCGGTAGTCTCACCATAATTCCAACCCGCTTTAAGAGCACGACGATTAGCGTCAGCGATCTCGGCCTTGTTGGCAAATTTATTCGCGATGTACCGCAAAGTCGGTTCTGGATCTCGACCGTACAGCCAGAACAGCAATCCCATGGCGAAGAAGTTTTTGCAGCGGTCAGCAATTTTAGTGCTGATCCCAAGTTCCTCGACCGAACCCCGAGTCAGTTTGGTCATGGGTACTTTGATCAAGCGATATTTGTCGACGGTTCCATCTTCCAGCGGATTTTTATCGAGCTTGGCCAGCTTGAGATCCTTGTCCTCAAAGCTGTCGCTGTTGACGATCAGAATGCCACTTTCGTTCAGGTCTGCCAGGTTGGTGACCAGGGCAGCCGGATTCATGGCCACCAGTGCATCCAGTCCATCTCCGGGAGTAAAAATTTCTTCCGATGAAAACTGAAGTTGAAATCCGGAAACACCCGCACGGGTGCCTCGAGGCGCTCTGATCTCGGCCGGGAAATCCGGAAAGGTTGCCACGTCATTACCGGCTAGTGCCGAAGTGTTGGTCAATTGCCCCCCCAGCAATTGCATGCCGTCACCCGAGTCACCTGCCAGGCGAACGGTAATGCCGGAAACTTCATTCGAGGGTTTCTTGGAGGGAAGAAATTGACTTTCCGCGGTAATCATGAGCTGGTCAATCGTCTGTAGTAGCTGATCGCCAAATCTGGCCGGGTGTCCAAATTTGAATCAATCATGAAATTCAAAAGCTGCCAAACAACTTGTGCTGCGAATTCTGACCGAATTCGTTCTAAAGTTTCTCACATCAGCAGTCATTTCGAAAGGGGGAAAAGTCTGCTAAAATCCCGCTTTTTGCAACGCGAACTCCGAGTCGATTGTGCGGAAAAATGACGGTTTGGCCGTAGTTGTCTGGCGCGTGGTTGCTTAGCGCGAAATGGACAAACAAAATTGCCT
>CAZOXC010000178.1:0-6531 GCA_964583205.1 uncultured Pirellulaceae bacterium
GCCTACGGCCACAACTGGCTCGTTACCCCCAAGTCAGTTGCGACCACACCAGGCTCGAAGCGGTGGTTCCTGCCTTTCGACCCTGCTATTTCTGTTTTTGCTGGGTGGCGTTTTGGTTGCTCTGCTCAGCGGAGCCTTTTACCTGGAAGCCAGTATGCAGCTGTTTTCTGTAGAGCTTCCGGAATTGGTATCGAGCATCGAATTGTTTGAGAACGCGGAACAGATCGAGGAACTGGTGGCTGAGACGGATGTTGAATTGCCGGCCGAACCGGCGATCGCAGAAAACCTTGGATTGGAAAATCCTCCTGCCCGATACGGTTGTCATTAAATTTTCACGTCCAGGTCCACAATGCTTCGGTGGCTGGCTTGAAATTCGCGGACAACTTGCGAAGTTATGAGCTTTCAAAAATGAGAGCTTCGAGCGGTCGAGATGAGAGAATTCAGCGAAAAGACAGTCGAGTCCACCTGGTTTCAGAATTTGATTCTGGTGTTTATCCTGCTGGCGGCAGTAGGCGTAGGACTGGAGACCTACCCAAGCATCGTCGCCAATTATGGTGGCTTGCTCAAAATCCTCAACTGGATCATCGTCGCCGTTTTTTGTGTCGAGATCATTTTAAAAATGGTTGCGCTGGGACCAAAGTGGTATCGGTTTTTCTACGATCCCTGGAACGTCTTCGATTTTATAATTGTTGCCGTCTGTTTCCTGCCCGGTGATTCATCCTATGCCGCCGTATTGCGACTGGCTCGAGTCATGCGGGCGCTCAGATTGATGACGGCGCTGCCTCAATTGCAATTGATTGTCGGCGCATTGATCAAGAGCATCCCTTCGCTGGGATTTGTGGGCATTTTGTTGCTGTTGAATTTTTATGTCTATGCGGTAATGGGTGTTTTTCTGTTTCGGGAAAATGATCCAATCCATTTCAAAGACCTGCCCACGGCGATGCTGTCGTTGTTCCGGATCGCTACGCTGGAAGACTGGACCGACGTGATGTACATCAACATGTTTGGTTCAGCGAATTACCCGGGCCCTGATATTTCTGCTTACGAAGCATCAAACAACAGCGGATTGCAGGCTGACCCGAACGCAAAAATGTCGCCGCTGGTGGGGGCGATGTTCTTTGGCTCGTTCGTGATGATTGGGACCATGATCATGCTGAATCTGTTCATCGGCGTCATCTTGAACTCGATGGATGAAACTGCCAACGAAAGAAAAAAGGAAGAGTTGTTGGCAAGGCGGGAAACTGGCGAGGCACCGACTCTTGAGGAGGATATCGAGGATTTGGAAACACAGCTGGAAGAAATTGGCGCAGGCCTAAACCAACTCAAATTGCGGATGCAAATCAAACGCTCTCGACAAAACTCGACGTGACCCGCAAATCCACCTTAAACAGATCGCCAGCGCAAAGGTTTTGCAGAGCGAGGGTTACGATGCCTGCAAAACAACGACTTCGAATTCACTGGATAGATCAACTACCGTTTTCTCAGAATCGGTTTACCGTCGTTTGGCTTGATCAGAACTTCGGCGGCGGTGTTTGCGATGCCAGTCGTCTCGGCATTCACATTGACAAGAGATTCAGTCATGCGAGCCAGGTATTCAGTCTTGCTGTCGGCGCCGGCGTAGCCCTGAACTGTCTCATCCCAGTTGATTTCCTTGTTAACAATTCGGCCCTCGGCCAAATTGAACGTGATCAGTCCAGAATTGACTTTCTGCATAATCTGAGCGCGGATCACGGGATCTTCAATCGGAGTCAGAATTTGCGATTTAAACTCGATCGTTGCGACCTGATCGGTCACTTCTTTGAGAGTATAGAGGTGTCGCCATTTGATTTGCTTGACTCGGCCATCATCGTGCCTTGCGGTGAGTTCCTGCGGAACACTCCATTGATGATCGATGGCGATCGGCTGATCCGGGAAGGGGACGGTCACATTGCCGGCACCGAAACTGGAGCTGTCGACCAAGTCTGAATCTCGATGGACAATTTTGCCCATCGGATCAATCGTGATTTTGGCCAGGACTCGCCCAACCTTTTCAGCGTCCGATGCAAACTCTGCCGGCGCTTCAACGTCTTTGTCACTGTTGTAGCTACTGGGCTCAGCTTCGCCGATTTTGTTCCACAATGAAAGTTTTTCCAGCATGTATTCGAAAGTCATGTTGCCTCGACTATCGACGCTGGTAATTTTCCAGCGCTTGGTCGAATTCGTTCGCAGCGAGTAAGATTCGTCCTTGCCGGCGACTTTGGTACGGCCGGTGGCAATCTGCTCGACTTTCCAGCGCACTTCTTCATCTTTGTCGAAGCGATATCGGAGAGTAAATTTTTGCAGCCGATTGATGCTGGCCGTTGCCTGGCGAATTGTATTTGACTGGTTCTGTTTTTTGTCGGTTTCAGTTTCTTGTGCCGACAATTGAGCCGTTGGGATCAGTGAATACGCAAGCGCGAACAATGCGGCTGCCAAGAATAAACGATTCAACATTTCTGCCTCCATGCGGCCGCTTGTTACGATGACCGGTCATGCATGATGACGGGTCATGTCGCGGCTCTCTTCAATAACACCCTGTTTTGTCACTATCCATGCCAGGGTGGGGACCGATCACAGTCCGCGTGGATTTCCACTCCAGCCCAGCTTTTCGCGAAGAGTACGATAATACCCCTGTCCCTCGATTTGAATCAATTGGAATACGGGCTCTGCCTTAACAATTTTGACTCGATCGGAGGGCAGCAGCGTTGATACCGCCTGTCCGTCCAAAACCACGCTGGTCGTCTCCTCAGGGCTATTGACCACAATTTCATAGACTCGATCAGCCGTATCTACGACTGGCCTCACAGTGAGCGTGTGCGGACTCAACGGAGATATCACGAATGCCTTGAGGTTTTTTCGAATAATCGGTCCACCGGCCGAGAGGTTATGTGCGGTTGAACCGATCGGTGTGCTAACGATCAAGCCATCACAGCTATAAGTGGTAGCAAGTTCTTCATCGACATACAGGTCAATTGATAGCATCGAAAATGGCGGACCATTAAGAATGGCAACCTCATTCAGCCCCAGGTCATCGTGGATGATTTTTCCATCCCGGATCAACTGGCACCGCAGCATCAGGTGGTCAACGATTTGAAAATTGCCTTGCAGCATTTTCTGGAGGGCTTCACAAACGAAACTCGGCGGATGATCAGCCAGGAATCCCAACTTCCCCAGATTGACGCCCAAAACTGGAAGTTGGTTGAAACCCATTTGGCGAACGGCTCTGAGAATCGAACCATCTCCGCCCATCACGATCGCCAGATCGGCACCCAGTTGGGTCAGATCAAGTTCGTATTTGAAATCTTCGGCAACGATCTCGACATATTCACCAATCGAGTCTCGCAGTCGATCAGCTTCTTCAAGAATCCTGGGGCGGCGATCACCGGAACCAAGTAGTACTACTTTGACTTTTCCCTTGTTGATGGCATCTTGCAGCATTGAACGGATACCAACTTCTTCTAGGAAACGACTCGGTTGGAATCGGAAGGTTGCAGATCGAGCGATTCAATCAGCGACTCTGCAGTTTCCAGTATGCCGGCTTTGTCAATTTTAATTTCGGCCAACAATTCTTCACGAGTACCATGTTCAACAAACTTGTCAGGAATACCGAGTCGCCGAACGTGGCTGGTGTCGAGTTGCAATTCGTTGGCTAGTTCCAGCAGAGCCGATCCGAATCCGCCCATCAACATGGCCTCTTCAACGGTAATGACAAAATCACAATCAGCGAGGGCTCGCTGGATGACTTCCTGATCGATCGGTTTGATAAAGCGAGCGTTCACAACTCCCACATCAAATCCCTTGGAACGTAATTCTTCGGCCGCATCCAGGCAATCCTGAAGCTGAGTACCGGCCGCCAGGATCATTCCCTGAGAGCCCCAACTGAAGACTTCGGATTTCCCAAGTTCAACTGGTTGGATTTGGCGACTGATTTCGGCGGCATTGGTTTTTGGATACCGAATTCCGGTTGGCGTATCATGCTGCAATGCGAAATCCAGCATTGCCCCCAGATCGTTGGCATCGCAGGGAGCCATCAGCACCATGTTCGGCAGAATTCTCATGTATCCGAAATCGAACGTACCGTGGTGAGTCGGACCATCGGGTGCGGTAAAACCGGCGCGATCCATCATGAAAGTCACTGGCAGGTTCTGCAGGCAAACTTCCTGGAATATCTGGTCAAAACTACGTTGCAGGAACGTACTGTAGATATCAACAATTGGTCGCAAGCCCGTTTTGGCTTGACCCGCCGCAAACGCGACAGCGTGTGACTCACAAATGCCAACGTCAAAGAAGCGATCAGGGAATTTTTCCCGCACCGGTTCAAGCTTATTGCCCTGACACATCGCCGCGGTAATCACCGTGACTTTGTCGTTGTGATTCATCTGATCGAAAATGGCATCCCGAGCGTGATTCGTGTAGGCCTTACCGCCAACACCAGACTTGGGAACCGCCTCGTTACCCTTACGTTCAAATGCCGGCGGTGTATGGAAATAGACGGGATCTTCAGCGGCCGGCTCAAAGCCGTGCCCTTTGTTGGTCAGCACATGCAACAAGACCGGACCGGGTTGATCCTTGAGCATCGCCATATATTTTCGCAAAGTCTTGATATCGTGTCCGTCGATCGGTCCGAAATAACGGAAGCCGAATTCTTCGAACATCATTCCGCCGTGCATTCCAGCTTTGACGCCCTCTTTGATTTGCACCAACAGCCGCTCGGTCGGATCACCAAACAAGGGAACCTTGTTCAGCATGTTCGCGACCTCGGTTTTCAAACCGGTATAAAAAGGATTGGACCGCAAGCGATCCAAATATCGGGCAACACCGCCGACTCGAGGACAAATCGACATTTCGTTGTCATTCAGGATTACCAGCATGTCACTATTGAGTTCACCGGCGTTATTGAATGCCTCGAACACAATGCCGGAGGGCAGGGCACCGTCACCGATCACCGCGACAGCCTTGCGATCGCCTTGATCCATCAGCACGTCACCACTGCGCAAACCCACCATGGTGGAAACACTGCAGCCGGCATGTCCCGTAACAAACAAGTCGTAATCGCTTTCCTTGGGATTTGGATAACCCATCAGGCCGCCGCGAGTTCGAATCGTATCGAAATTGTTGTAGCGACCCGTGATCAACTTGTGAGGGTAAATCTGATGTCCGGTATCAAAGATCAAACGATCTTTGGAGAAATCGAAGGTACTGTGTAGAGCCAGCGTTAGCTCGACGACGCCCAGATTAGATGCGAAATGCGCTGAACGAGAACTCAACAGCCCGCACAAAGTTTCTCGAATTTCATCTGCAACCTGCTCCAGTTCTGCTGGAGTCATGGAATGCAGTTGCATTGGAGTTTCAATTGTTGGAAGAATTTTGCTCATGATATCGAGTTCAAAATATTGGGTCAAAAATCTCTATTCAAAACGAACTTCGCGATTCCTTGAAGATTATTGGCAGCATCTCCGAAGGGCTGAATTTCTTGAATGGCCTCGGCAATCAATTGTGCGGCCATTTCGCGACTGCGGGCGGGGCCCAAAAATCCAGGAAACGTCATCGTTCCGTTTTCCAAATCCTTGCCAGACTGTTTCCCCATTCTGGACGGGTCACCATCGAAATCAAGCAAATCGTCAACAATCTGGAAGGCCAGCCCCAGTTTTTCACCGTATTTTTCAAGTCGGTTCAGGTTCTCTGGGGTCGTACCTGCCGAAATGCCACCCAGTTTCAACGAGGCGATCAGGAGGGCGGCAGTCTTGCGACGGTGGATGTGTTGCAATTTTTCCAATGACGGAGATTCGTGACAGCCGGCCAAATCATCGACTTGCCCACCCACTAGATTGTTCGGTCCACTGGCCCAGGCCAAAACTGCGACGCTGGGGCCAACCGATTCAGCAGGGCACTCGGCCAGCAACTCGAAGGCTCGAGCCTGCAAAGCATCGCCAGCCAATATTGCCGTCGCTTCGTCGAATTTGAGATGGCAAGTCAATTGTCCACGCCGAAACTCGTCATCGTCCATACTGGGTAAATCGTCGTGGATCAGTGAATAAGTGTGAATCATCTCCACGGCGCAGGCCGCTGGAATCGCAGTTTGAATATTTCCACCACAAGCTTCAGCCGCACAAAGCGTAAGCACTGGCCGGATCCGTTTGCCACCAGACAGCAGCATGTAGGCCATCGCTTCACGCAACTGGGCAGGACAGTCCAAGCCAAAATTCAAATAGTTCTCAAGAGCCTGCTCAACGAGCGCTCGATGTTGAACAATTTGACTAGGCAACTCAGGAATCGTATCGGTCGACATTGACAGAATCGCTTCAAAAGCTGGAGGAACCAAAGTCCGCACTCGGTTCACTACAGCGTGACAGTTAGACTCTTAAGCGTTTATTGTACAACGAGTTAACAATTGTCGAATAGCCTAAAACAGCGCTGATTCGTCTTGTCCAGAGTCTGAATTTTTACGCTTGACGCCACTGGACCTCTTTTTTGCGCGAGATTTCCCCGTTTCGTCCATGGCCGTGGCACTAT
>CAZOXC010000179.1:0-6510 GCA_964583205.1 uncultured Pirellulaceae bacterium
CGGTGGCGGCAGTGGCGGCGGTGGTGGTCGTTACGAACGCCGTTAAACTTCGTTGCCAGTTTGACGTCCAGGACGTCCGACTGCTCATCAATTAATTAATGAATTGCAGGCTGCAGATTTTTGCAGCCTGTTTTTTTGTCACTACTTTCAACTCGGGGCCGGTCGACTCGGCCAAACCACTTTCCCAATCAATGGTGCGAATCGAATGAATCAGTCCTGTGTCGCTGGCAAAATACAGGCAATTAGCCGTTATTGGCTGCCGGGTACCGCGATACAATAGAAAGAAGCCGCAGAGCCTTTTGGTCAAAGCCATGAACGAACACGATTTCGAACCGGAACACGAACCTTCACATTCTCGCAAGCAATATCTGGAGCTTGCCGAGCTGGCGGGTTCATTGGCACATGAAATCAAGAACCCCTTGTCCGTGATTCGTCTTAACATGGAGTTGCTGGAGGAAGACCTGGAAGCGATCGAGTCGCCCGAGGTCCGGCAAGTGCTCAAGAAGGTTGCGACTTGCAAAAAACAATGCACGCGTCTGGAAACCCTGTTAAAAGATTTTCTGCGTTTCACCAAACTCAGCCGCCTGGAATTAAAAGCGGGAGACTTGAACCGGGTAGTTTTGTCGATTGCCGAATTTTTCGAACCCCAGGCGAAAAAGCAGAACATCACGATTACTCGCTACCTCGATCCGGAGTTGCCAGTAATCCAGATGGAATCGCAAACTCTGCAAGCAGCCATTATCAACCTGTTCAAGAATGCTTTTGAGGCCATGCCCGAAGGTGGTCAACTGGTACTGCGTTCACGACTGGTCCGAGGCGGAGTCGCGTTGGACTTGATCGATACGGGAACCGGGATGGATGCCGACGCCTTGCTCAACATGTTCAAATATTTCTACACCAACAAAGATGGAGGCTCGGGCCTGGGATTGCCGACAGCCAAGAAGATCATCGAGGCCCACGGCGGACGGATCAATGTGCAAAGCGAAGTTGGCAGAGGCTCGCAGTTTACGCTGGAATTCCCGGTCCCCAAACGAATCGCATCCGAGGAATCGGGAGAAGTCGAATAGACGTTATGAAACTGTTTAGAAACATTGACGACTTTCCCGGGCATTTGCGCGGCGGCGCGCTGTCGATTGGCAATTTTGACGGAGTGCACCGTGGCCACTCGCATTTATTGAAGGCATTGACGGCGCACGCCAATCAACTTCAGGGTCCATCAATGGTGTTAACCTTCGATCCTCATCCCGCCCGGATATTGAATCCCTCGAAAGCCCCGCCGCCACTCACCTGGGCTGATCGCAAGGCCGAGTTACTGGGGCAACAAGGAATCGATGTGGTGATCGCTTACCCGACCGATCGAGAACTACTGGACTTGAGCTACATCGAATTCTTCGAACAAATTATCGTCAAGAAACTTGGTGCCAAAGCCATGGTTGAAGGGCCCAACTTTTTCTTCGGTCGCGACCGACAAGGAGACACCTCGAAACTCCAGGAACTGTGCGATCAGCACGATCTGCGGCTGGAAGTGGTGGAACCGATCGTCCAGGGCGAGCGGTTCATTTCCAGCAGCCGTATTCGAGAGCTGGTTTCCGATGGACAGATCTCGGCCGCAGCCGACATGCTGACTCAGCCCTACCGAGTCCGCGGAATGGTGACTCACGGCGCTGGACGAGGAAAACAACTCGGTTTTCCCACAGCGAATCTCGACGCGGTTGACACGCTGGTTCCCGGTATGGGAGTTTATGCGGGCCGAGCATTTTTGGATGGAATTACCCGCTGGGCGGCAATCCATATCGGACCCAGCGAGACTTTTGCCGATGTTTATAAAATCGAGGTCCATATCCTCGACTTTTCAGGCTCTCTGTACGGGAACATTATTGAAGTCGAATTCATCCAGCAACTCCGTGAGCCGCAAAAATTTGAATCCGCTGCCGAGCTTCAAAACCAAGTCCAACTAGACGTTGATAATATTAGAACAATAGCCAAAACCTGTTCCACGAAAGCAATTTAACATGAACCAAACGACTGATAACCCAATCGACTGGGCCCGTTTCCAGGAAGTCGTCGACGCCGCCAACACGATTATCTTGACCAGTCACATTCGACCCGACTGCGATGCACTGGGAAGTGAACTGGGCATGGCGATGCTACTGGAACAAAAAGGCAAACAAGTTCGGATTGTGAACGGCCACGCAACGCCTCCCAATCTTGCCTTTATTGATCCAGAAAACCGAATTCAGACTTTCGGCGAAGATGTACAAGGCGATGAGATCAATGACGCTGATTTGTTGATCGTACTGGATACCAGCGCCTGGGCTCAACTTTTGCCAATGCAGGAGTGGATCCAGAACTTTCCGGGCAAGAAAGCCATTGTTGACCATCATGTCAGCGAAGACGATCTGGGAGCAGAGCTTTTCAAAAACACAACCGCCGAAGCCACCGGACGCTTGGTTGTGGAATGCGCCGACGCTCTGGGTTGTAAAATCACTCCCGAAATGGCCATGCCGATTTTTGCGGCCGTCGCTACCGATACCGGCTGGTTCAGATTCCCCTCGGCTTCACATGGAACCTATCAAGTCGGATCTCGACTGGTGGAAGCCGGTGCATCTCCCGCCGGGATATATTCGGAACTCTATGAACGCGAAACCGGCGGACGAATTCGCTTGCGAGGTCGAGTACTCTCGCGAATCGCAGTCGAACTGGATGGAAAACTGGCTCACACCTACATCCTCAAAGATGACTATGAAGAGACCGGCGCCCTGCCCACGGATACCGAGGACCTGGTCAACCACTGCATGGAAATCAACGGTGTCGAGTTTGCCGTGATCATGATCGAACAAACCACAGGCGGCTTTAAAATCAGCTTCCGCAGTCGCTGCGATGTCGCCTGTAACGAAGTGGCCGGCCAATTCGATGGCGGCGGTCATAAAGCGGCAGCCGGCGCTTTTGTAAAGGGTGAGTTCCAAACGGTGCAGCCCAATGTGCTGGACTACGTCCGTGAACAGTTGAATGTTGCTGTCTAGTTGGAATAAAATTGTAAACGAGGAACAGCAATTCCAGTTTGCAATTTTTCCAGGGTAGCATCATGAATCCAATTCAACTCGGTATCATCATTGCCGTCTCCTTGTTGGCGCTGGTGGTTCTACTGTTGATTCTGCGGATCGTGTTTCGAAAGAAGCAGCCGGTTCAGCAATTGGTCAAGCCGGACTTGAAGATCGATCTGGAAGAACTGGAGTCGAAGGGACCCGGCCAAATTTGGCCGCAACTTCAGATCTACGGCATACCGGTTCGCCTGGCGGTGTTGGTGGTCGCTCCTAAAGGTCAGGGCTCTCAAATTCCTAATCGGGAACAACTGCAGGTTCTGATTGACCGCATCACTCCAGGATTCAAAGACGTGGTCGCCATTCACCAACCTCTGATTCGTGAATGGCCACCCCAGATGAGCGTGGAAGGATTTTCTCACGCGTTCTTTCACAACGTACAACTTCCGGGCGATGATGGGCGCGGCACTCCCTGGAGCGGTACGGTTGGGCACCTGACCGCCGGTATGAATTCGATCTTGCTGGGCATGATCTGCGTGGCCGACGACCCCAACCAACTTGGACAAGTGATCGTCAAGCACGAGGGCCAGTGGCGCGAAGTACTTAAGGTCCAACAGCAGACCACTGCCTAACGTCAGTTTCCTTCCGGGGCCAACTGTTTTTGTTTGATAAGCTCGAGTTTCTGTTTTTGAATCAGCTTGAGCTCATTTCTCGAGTGTCCGGGTCTGGCGGCAACCTGGCGCAATTCTTTTTCCAATTCAACAATTTTCTGATCGAAGTCCTGTTTCGTATCCACCGGCGTGATGACACCACCGTCACTTGGGTTTTCCACTGAAAAAAGAGCTTTAGGTTGAGACCTTAGGAATTCTTTGACGTCGTCCAGAGCCACTTCGGAATTGAGCTCCTCAATCTCCAATTCAATCTGCTTGTCAGCCAACGCAAACTTGGCAATTTCAGCCTGAGTTTTTTCGTAAACCGCCAACCCGATAGAAAGAATCGCGGCCAGAATTGGGAAACCGTTGCCGAGGACTGACTTGAATCTTCCCGACACTGTTTGAGGACGTTCACATTCCCGGCAGATTTTTGCCCTGGGATGAATCTCAGTGTAGCAGTAAACGCAATTTTTCATGGCTCTCTCCAGAATCTAACGAATCAAGAGAGATTTTAAACGAGAGACAGCAATCAGCAACTCCATGCAATGTGAAGTTGCAATGCATCGTGAGATTGCGTCTGAGTTAAATTACTCAACCGGTTTGTCGTAACCGAGCGACTTGATCACCGACAGCATTTCTTCGTAGGTGATATAACGTCGACGATTGGTCAGCTTGTACCTGTCAATTGCCTGAGCCAGTTCCTGCGCATCAGACGACAGGCCATCATAGGAGTTGGTGAATTGCCGACGTTCTCGAGAGTTCGTGGTGGAGTTGATCATGCTGCGACGATCAACAAATCCAGTTGCCAAGGTTTCGTTATTGATGCTCATGTTAGACTCCAGAAATCGACTATTTGGAGATGCAAAATACAAACTCGAAAGTGCTTCTTTAAAACCTAGGTCGGTACGATTCTATTGTTGAAAACAACCATTCACGACTCGACGACTGTTCGAACTGTGCGGCGGATGTTAACGATTATCGGGAATACTTGGTCTGCTATCGCTTGCTGAGCCACGCTGCTGCTAGTTTCGCTTAGCGCAAATTGGCAACACCAGACTCGGTCGGGCTGGGCATCGCTGCGATATATTCGGCAACCTGCTGGCTGTTCGGGTAGTTTTCTCTGGCCAATGCGGCCGTCAACTGGGAGTTGGGAAGGTCACCGGAAAGCTGGTACGCCTGGGCAAGCACCAGGTAGGATCGTTCACTAATTTCGTTTTGCCGCTCTGGCGGAAGATTTTCCATCACTGTCCCAAGCCTGGCCACGACGCGATCGGATTGACCCAAATGCAACAAGACCTCGCTTTCCAATTCGACCAGTTGAAGAGGTTCACGATTCGGTGAGAACCGCTGGCGCATCGATTCAACCATTGAAAGTGCTCGAGCATGCTGGCCCAGCGAATTGTAGACTCGGGCGATCGTCATTTTGATTTGATCATTTTCGGGAGCCAGACTACTGGCACGATGGAGACTGCTGAGCGCGGCCTGCAACTGCCCCTGCACGACTTGGCTCTGCCCTTTCAACGTCCAACCTTCGGGGTTCCGGCGATCCAGATCGATGGCCAATTGTGCTTGTTGCTCAGCCATCTGCGGTTGGAATCGTTTCATGTACAACTCGCCCAGACGCACATGCTGAAACGGATCCCTGGATAACTCCACGGCCTGTTTCATTTGCATAATTGCTTGATCAAGTTGCCCTTGGACTTCCAAGCTGCGTGACAGGTGGACATGCACCTGGTCATCGTGAGGATTGGCCTGTTGTGCCTGTTCCAGTAACGTCGTCGCACGTTCACTGTGACCTCGATCCAGTGCCGCCAAACCCTCATAGGTGAGTGCTCGTGCGTCAGCCGACGACTTGCTTTGTTTCTGATATTGCAGGGTGCCGCAGCCGACAAGATTCCAGCACCAAAACACCGCGCAGCAAACAACGATCGCCCGTGCAGCGAGTTGAGGTTGTTCACGTTTGGTTGTCGATGCTGGTATTGGCAAAAGGCAACTCCTCTGGAAGGAATTTGGTGAGTGACCGTACATGCCGCAAGGGCGCTTAGAGTTGGACGACGGTAGCAAGTAACCGGGTCTTACTCTATATCGGTCAACCAAACTTTGCTTGATCAAGGAAAAATAAGGGATTTGCGGGTGTTGACAGCAAACCGCTGGTCCGCATTATTGAGTGTTGAACTTTGAGGACATCGAAAGTGACAGCACTGTACCAACAACACGATTTGGAATTTCAATTCCCCGAGAATTGGGAATTGCGCGAGGGCGATGCCGACCGCATGCCCGTGGAAATCACCATCGAATCTCCGCAGGGAAGTCTGTGGATTTTGAGTGTCTTTCCTCGGGATAGCGACGAGTCTGGGCTCGCTAAAAACGTCCTCGACACGCTAAAGGAGCAATACGACTCGTTTGAAGCCAGTTCCGTCGAAGAGCCGATTGGCCAACTGACTGTCAAAGGATTCAATTGCAACTTCTTTTATCTGGACCTGCTGATCGAAGCTCACATCAGGCACTTTTCAACTCACGATCGCACGTTTGTGTTGTTGTATCAGGCGGAAGACCGAGTTTTCCAATCCGAAAAACTGGTACTGTCGGCAATCTCAACCAGCCTTACCAATGGTCTTTGATTCCAACCGGCAATCAATGCTAGCTTTTTGAACATTTTACAGAGCCACCGGTTACTGCCTGAAGCAATTATTCGAGTTGGTTTTATTCCAAGATAAATATTCGTGGGCGAATTGAAGACCAATTCGAACTTATCCAGGTGGTTAAGAAAATTTCTCGACCCATTGGCACACTAGATGCGTAGATGGACTGTCAAT
>CAZOXC010000180.1:0-6493 GCA_964583205.1 uncultured Pirellulaceae bacterium
GTGCTACCAGATCGAAAAGACGATCAAGGAAAATTCCGACAAACTTAAGGACGAAGACAAACAGCCACTTGAAGCCGCAATCGAAAAATGTCGAGAAGCTGCCAAAGGTGAAGATTTGGATGCAATCAAATCCGCTGTTTCCGAATTGGAACAAGCTTCGCATGCACTCAGCAAAGCGATGTATGAAAACGCTGGTGCCCCGGCCGGCAGCGACGGTGAATCCGCCGAGCATGCTGAAGGCGAGGCTCAATCAAGTGAAACCGAAGACGCGATCGACGCCGAATTCGAAGTCAAAAACGACTAATTGCCCCACTCATCCGGTCCCGGGCATAAACACTTCACAATAACAATGGTGTATCGAGCATCCCACTGATGCTCGATCCACACCACTTCCGTTTTGAATGCGCAGCCATCCTGAATGTGCAGCCATTCTAAATTCGCAGCCAATCTGGACGCTGTTACAAAGTGAATCCAGAATTGCGTAAACCACTGCGCTCGAAACGCGCCAATTACCAAAGCACCGCTTGCCAAGGCAAATTGCGCAATTCGAGTACCTCAAGGAGTATGAAATGACATTTCGTTTTGACAAGTTAACTCAAAAAGCCCAGGCAGCGCTTGCCTCTGCACAAACACTGAGCAGCGGGTCCGGTCACCCTGCGCTTACACCGATGCACATGTTGTTGAGTTTGCTCGACGAGCCCGAAGGTGTGGTAAAGCCGATTTTGGAAAAGGCCGGTGCCGACGTCCACCAACTGAAGTCGCTGGCCCAGAGCGAGCTGGAAAAGCTGCCTAAAACCACTGGCGGTTCTTCGGCTGCTCCCGATCAACAATTTCAAATGGTTTTGCAATCGGCCACCAATACTGCCAAATCCATGGACGACGAATTCATTGCGACCGAGCACCTGTTGTTGGCGCTGTGCCAAGTCGAATCGCCGGCGAAAAGCTTGTTGAAACTGGTTGCCATTGATGAAACAACAGTTGCCGCTGCAATAAAAGAAGTACGAGGTAACTCGCGAATCACAGACCAGGACCCGGAATCCAAATATCAGGCTTTGGAAAAGTTTGCAATCGATCTGGTGGAACGAGCCAAACTGGGGAAACTCGATCCAGTCATTGGGCGAGACAATGAAATTCGCAGGATTATTCAAGTACTGTCCCGCCGCACCAAAAACAATCCGGTTCTGATCGGTCAGCCAGGCGTTGGCAAGACAGCGATCGCAGAAGGACTTGCACTTCGCATCGTTCACAACGACGTTCCACAAAGTTTGCGAGACAAACGAGTCTTGGCGCTCGATATGGGTGCATTGATCGCGGGAACCAAATTCCGAGGTGAATTCGAAGACCGCCTCAAGGCAGTTTTGCGGGAAGTGGACGAAGCAGCCGGGCAAGTCATCCTGTTCATCGATGAGTTGCATACTGTGATCGGCGCCGGCGCGGCGGAAGGCAGCAGCGACGCAGCTCAACTTTTGAAACCAGCATTGGCTCGAGGTGAATTGCATTGCATTGGAGCCACAACACTCGACGAGTATCGCAAGTACATCGAAAAAGACGCTGCGTTGGAACGCCGTTTCCAGCCAGTGTATGTCGACGAACCATCGGTCGAAGATACGATTTCTATCCTGCGAGGTCTGAAACAGCGATACGAAACTCACCACGGAATTCAAATCACTGATTCCGCGCTGGTGGCGGCCGCAGAATTTTCCAACCGTTACATCAACGATCGCTTCCTGCCCGATAAGGCAATCGATCTGGTCGACGAAGCCGCCAGCAAGCTGGCAATGGAACTCGATAGTGTTCCTGACGAAATCGATGTGGTGCAACGACGCCTGACGCAACTTGAATTGGCAGCTCGACAGCTCAAAGATGACAATGATCCAGGCGTGAAGGCTCGACTGGAAGAAGTTCACGCGGAAATGGCCGATAAAAAACAGGAACTTGCCAGTCTTCGCGAACAGTGGGAGGCCGAAAAGCTGGGAATGGGAGATGTGCAGAACGTACGCAAATCGCTGTCTGAAGTCTTGCTCCAGTTCGAGCAATTGGATGCTGAAATAAAGTCCAGACAGTCTTCCGGCGACCCGGTGGGCGAAGAAGATTTTCGCAAACTCTATGAATTGGATGTGCAACGAAAGGCACTTGAAAAACAAATCAACCAATCAGAACAAAATCCCAACGGTGAATCTCGACCAACCACCGTGCGGCGCTTGCTCAGCGAGAAAGTGACCCGCGATGAAATTGCTGAGGTGGTAAGCGCGTGGACTGGAATTCCAATCACTCGCATGGTCGAAACCGAAAAATCGAAACTGCTTGTCATGGAAGAACGGCTGCATCGACGAGTGATCGGTCAACATGAAGCAGTGCAAGCCGTCAGCAATGCTGTGCGGCGAAGTCGCAGCGGCTTGCAGGATCCCAATCGGCCAATCGGTTCGTTTATGTTCCTTGGCCCAACCGGTGTCGGAAAGACTGAGCTCTGCAAAGCGCTTGCGGAAATCCTGTTTGATGACCAGGACGCCATGTTGCGCATCGACATGTCGGAATTCATGGAACGGCATTCGGTGAGCCGCTTAATCGGCGCACCTCCTGGGTACGTGGGCTACGACGAAGGCGGGAAACTGACCGAAGCCGTCCGCCGACGACCTTATTGTGTGGTTTTACTCGACGAAATTGAGAAAGCTCACGATGATGTTTACAACATTCTGCTACAAGTCCTGGATGATGGCCGCTTGACCGACAATCACGGTCACACCGTCGATTTCACCAACACGTTAATTGTGATGACCAGCAATGTAGGCAGTCAGATCATCCAGAAGATCACCGAGTCCGCAGCCGGTGATGACGCACTCACGGAGGCGGTTGACCAGGCTGTGCGAGCCCGCTTTGCGCCAGAATTGTTAAACCGGATCGACGAGAAAATTGTTTTCAAACCGCTGCTGAAAGAAGAGTTGAGAAAGATCGTCGACTTACAGATTCACCAACTGGCAAAGCGTTTGCAAGCCAATGGTCTGTATCTGGAAGTTTCCAATGCCGCGCGAGATCAGATCGCCAACGAAGGTTACGATCCCGTCTATGGTGCTCGACCTCTAAAACGCGTTATTCAAAATCGAATGCAAAACCAACTGGCAACCACCTTGCTCAAAGGCGAGTTCGAGGATCAAAAAGGAGTCAGCATTGATTTTATTAACGGCGAATTTACGTTTGAAATTCTCAGCAAGCCGCCAATCAATCACGTGGCTTGATCGATAAAGGCCAGTCAATCATCGAGTTTCCCTGGCGGCAATCAGGTTATTCAGGCTGTATTTCCAAAGCAATTTCGTACGACCTTCCCGGTTTCAGACATTTAACAAATTTTTTTCGTGGAAACATCCGGCGAAAATGAAAGTTCCATGTTGGCAGGGCAACAAAAACACGAAACACTAAAGGGGTAATTCAAAAATGGTTTTGAAGGTTCGCAGTTCCGCGGCTACGCGGAACGTGGCGGGCTTCCGGCCGCAGCCGGCAATTCAGGATCATTCAGGAAGGCACTCAAGTCCTAAACCGCAATCATTCACAGGAGTGAAAAATGGCTGGCCAACAAAAACAATTTCCGGCTCATCTGTCTCGTTTTCAGAACGATCGCAGAAATCTGATCAAGGGAATGACTTTGGGCGCGGCCTGCTTTGCCGTGCCAGGATTGTTTGCTGAAGAGTTGGAGAAAACTCCTCGGATGGCTGAAGGGCCTTTCTATCCTGCCCGCTTGCCACTCGATACCGACAACGACCTGCTGATCATCAACGACTCGGTTGATCCGGCAGTCGGCGAGGTGACGCATCTGGGAGGTCGAATTCTCGACACCAATGGCGAACCGGTACGAAATGCTTTTGTGGAGATCTGGCAAGTCGATAATCATGGAGCCTATCTGCACTCAGGTTCGGACAATCGAGACGAATACGACACCAACTTCCAAGGTTACGGGCGATTCCTTACCAATGCGAAAGGTGAATACTATTTTCGCACGATCAAGCCAGTTCCTTACACCGGCCGAACTCCTCACATCCACTTTGCGATCAGCCAGCATGGTAAACGAGTCTTGACGACTCAGATGTTGATCAAAGACGATCCCAACAACGAAAGTGACTTTCTGTTCCGACAGATTCGTGAGGAAAAGTTGCGCAAGCTGCTACTGGCTGAATTCAAGCCGATCAAGGATTCAAAAATAGGCGAACTGGCTGTCGAATTTGACTTGCATATAGGTGTCACGCCCGATGAAGACAAGCAGCAAGAAATCAAAGGGCTGGGTAAGAATAGACGCTAAGCTCTATTCACGACAGCCATTAACTACCAGGACGCATTAACGAGTCAGCTGGCGCCATTCTGTTTGACGCGAGCGACTCCGTTTCGGTGGATCTTCTTCGACAACTCCACTCGGTTCATCGCATTCAGAATCGACATCAACGCGGCATCGACAGCATTCGTTGATACTCCACGGCCGCGATAAACAACGCCTTCGAATTCGCATTCCAGATTGGCGTTGGCCGGAGCGTTTCGACCGGAAGACGCGCTTTTAATATTCAAAGACAAGCACTTGAGGTCGATTCCAGTGATTTCCTTGACAGCCAGAAAAGCGGCATCGATTGGTCCTGAAGAGTCGTTGACGGTTGCCGAAAATTCTTCGTCGCCTTTTTCCAGCGTGAGCAGAAATTGCGGCCGGTTTTTGTAATTGGCTTTCAAGCGGCAATCGACCAACTTCCATTCTTCTTCCACAACGCCATGAATCTCATGTTCAATCAATGCTGCGATATCATCATCCGTGACTTCTTTTTTCATGTCTGCAAGATGTTTGAACTTCCCGAAAACGACCTGCAATTGCTCGCCCGTGAGTGAATAGCCTAATTGACGGGCTCTGTCTGCCAACGCCGCTCGCCCACTATGTTTTCCCAGCACCAGGTCGGTATTGGCAAATCCAACATCCTCCGGACGCATAATCTCGTAAGTGGTACGTTCCTTAAGCATTCCGTCCTGGTGAATTCCGGCTTCGTGCGCAAACGCATTACGGCCCACGATGGCTTTGTTGCGCTGAACATTCATTCCGGTAATCGAAGACACCAGTCGACTGGTTGGAACCAGCCGCTGACTGTTGATCCTGGTATCGCAATTGTAGTAGTCATTGCGAGTCCGCATGGCCATGACCACTTCTTCCAGCGAACAATTTCCGGCTCGCTCACCAATTCCGTTGATCGTACATTCGATTTGTCCGGCACCCGCTTCGACAGCAGCCAGACTGTTGGCAACGGCCAGCCCCAAATCATCGTGGCAGTGAATGCTGATGACCGTTTGATCAATATTGGGAACCTTGTTCATCAGAGTGTTGATGACATGCGCCATGTGAGTCGGAGTCGCATAACCGACAGTGTCAGGAATGTTCACGGTTGTGGCACCAGCTTTAATCACCTCTTCCACAACTCGGCAGAGAAAATCGAGTTCAGTACGGGCTGCATCCTCTGGCGAGAACTCCACATCGTCACAAACGGATTTGGCATGTGTCACTCCGGCAACCGCTTTTTCCAGAATCTCATCCGGCGTCATCTTCAATTTGAATTCGCGATGAATCGCGCTGGTCGCCAGAAACACGTGGATGCGAGGCTCGGCTGAATGTTTCAATGCTTCCCATGCTCGATCAATGTCAGTCGTCGATGATCGCGCCAAACCACAAATGGTGGAACCTCGAAAAGTAGAAGCAATCGCCTTGACCGCCTCAAAATCTCCCGGGGATGCGATGGGAAATCCAGCTTCGATAATATCCACACCCAGGTCGATCAGCGATTGAGCCACTTCCAGCTTATCTTTCAAGTTCATGCTGGCTCCGGGAGACTGCTCGCCATCACGAAGCGTCGTGTCGAAGATCCGAATCGTTCGTTGATCGGTGGAAGCTGGTTTTGCTGACATGGTAGATTCCAGAATTTGTCCCGCGAGTGTAATAGCCTATTTTAGCTCCGAATTGCCGCAACGGGAATTCCCATAGTCAATTCGGGCAAACCAACTCTGACCCGGTCCAGTAAATCCTGGCCGCCGGAAAACAGAGTTATCCAAGACAATTCCGGGCAAACTTGCGATAGATTTTGACGCAATTTCCGATATTTCCACTTGTACATCTAATTGCCGAAAGTTCTTCATCAAGAATCTGACCAGAGGTTTTGGCTTGGAACAATGACAACGTACCCTTTTATTAGACGGTGAATTCAGGCACTCAGGGCATCTCTCATGACTCAAGTAGAAATTGAACAACTCAAAGTTGTTATCGATCGACTGATTAGTGAAGATCGCGAATACAATCAGAAAGAACGGCGATCTGTACAGCGTTTGCCCTTTTTCAGACCAGCAACTCTCTGGCTGGGCCGTCAACAAGAAGAGCCCCAGTCCTGCTTCGTTCGAGATATTTCAGAGCGTGGTATCGGAATGGTTCATCAGTTTAATCCAGCTCCCGATCGAATGGGCACAATCGGAATTCATCGTCTGTGGG
>CAZOXC010000181.1:0-6483 GCA_964583205.1 uncultured Pirellulaceae bacterium
GTCGCGCAGACCGAACGCGACTTGAAAAAACTGTTCGCCGAATCTGAATGGAACCGACTGCACTTGCAAATCATCTATTATGGCCGCGAACACTGCTCCGCACGCGGCTGTGACGGGACCGTCTGCGAGATTTGTCGCACATGCTACCCTCGCCGTCGCAAGGCCGTCGTCACCAACAAAGCTTGAGTTTCAACGCCCGGAATGCTGGCCTGGCTGGGACCAGGGATCAGTCTGGTCTACTCAATCGCATTTTCTTCTCAACAACCTATAATAAAACAGGAACAACCGATGCCGCCGGTTGATGGGGTGCGGCTGAATACGAGGGGAAGTCAATGCAGAAACTGGTCGAGTGTCCAGCTTGTGAAGAACAATTCGAAGTCGCTTCACAAACCAAGTCCGTGCAGTGTCCGGAATGCAATCGTGAATTTGACGCCAAGTCAGTTTCCGATTCACGAAAGCGGCATGAGTCCGGTGACTCGAGCACCAGCGGACGGTTTTCCGAATCAGTCTTCGAATCACTGAACCCACACGTTCGAACAACTCAACCGTCGGATACTAACACCCAATCAAGCCGATCTTCGGCCGCGCCGCCTGAAACGACCACAGAAGTCAACTCGGACAACAACTCAGAAATCAACTCGCCGTTTACACTGACCAATCCCGCTAAAAAATCAGCCTCGATCGGCGGCGTGCCTGAAATTGGCGATTCACTGACGCCCGGTTCAAGGATTACCAAGCGTTCTTCGGCGACATTGTGGATGATCGGATTGATGGGCTTAATCGGCCTCATCGCCGTGTTTGGAGTGTTGTACGTTGCACTTGATCAAACCGCTCGAGCTGCAGAGCGAGATTCCGGCAAACAAGATGAACCTGTAGAAACGAATCCGCAACCGGAGACAGCAGGTTCAGATTCTATCGTTCAAAATTCAGAAGCGGACACCGAAATCAAACGTGCTGGCGACGCTGCCAGTGATTCTGACGACAGTCAGACTCGGCGAGTAGAGTCAAACTCGAATGATCGTCCGCTGACACCGGGCGAAGACGAGATGCCGGCCGTGTTGTCTCTGGACCAATTCAAATCTGTCTGGAATCGAAACTATTCGTACGTCGTTCGCTTGAATGTCACGACACCTCGTGGCAAACACAGTGCTTCGGGATTGTTGATTGATTCGCGGGGTTGGGTTGCGACCAGTATTTCTGCCGTTCGCGATGCCTCGGAAATCGAAGTCATACTGGCTTCTCGATCATTAGATAGCGGCGCCGCATTTCGTACGGACAAAACTGACAAGGCGTCCGGCGTGATCGCACTGGATGAAAAACACGACCTGGCCATCATTTCGGTCAATCGTGATCTGGTCCTGAACTTTACGGACGTGCAATTTGACACCGGCTCGCAAATCGTAGGCAGCCAAAGGTTGCTTGTCGGGCGAACGCCACCAGCCGGGAAGCGAATGTGGCTGCGTGAATCGAGGGTCGATCGCCGGTCGCGGTTCGCAACTTTGAATAACTCGACCCAACAAAAGATTGAAACGGCTGGCCTGAATGCCACTCGCGATCTTTCCTGGGTAGTTCATGCGTCCGAATCAGGAGTTACCAATGAAAACCTGGGCGCTCCACTGTTCGACGAACAAGGCAAGGTGGTAGCAATCAATTCGGGCTTGCAAGGCAATGCGATGGAGTCGTTCGCCGTGCCGATCAAGCACCTGGTAGCGCTGAAGTCCTCGGCAACAGATGATCCACTGCCCCTAAATCAACTTGCAGCCGGTCTGGTCGAGGGAGTGGCGACCGCCGATCCGCAAATGGATGAAACGGCAAAAACGCCGGCAATGAATTCTGAACATCAGGAGATCAAGGACTTGATGGCCTCGGCGGAAACCTGTGCGGAGTTTCAGTTCGTCGCTCGAGACGAAGATGAAATTCAGTCATTGATCCGACTCGCCGATCGACTTGGCAAGGCCAACAATCTGGCAAAGAACATTACACTCGATTATGACATTCGCGAGGACGTTAAAGATCAAATCCAACAAATTGGCAAATTGATCAGCGACAGTTACGGTCAGTTTTCGCGCGATGTGCAGCGAATTCGAGAACTCAACGAGACGATGATGCAGCGAGATCTGGACGGAAAACGAGCGGTCGTTTTGATCGGCAAGGTTTCCAACAACCCGGCACTCGATTCTAAATTCAAAATAAAAGAAAGCGTGCGGTTTGAATTGTCAGGTCAGGACAACGAGATCTTTTTCCCGGTCAGTTCAGATACTCCGGTATTTCGCCAGGGTGAAGTCTGGCTGATCGCGGGTTACTTGAACCCGCAACCCCCCTGGAGATCCACCGGGCGACCTGATGCCCTGGAACTTGAATTCCAGGGCTGCTGGAAATACGATCCTTCCTAGCAGACTACTCTTGTAAATTGTCGTCCAGATTGTCGTCCCAGTTTTTCACTTTGGGCTCACCCAGCTTGCCTACACTTTTGGCGACCAGCATTGAAACCGTCGCATCTCCGGTCACGTTGACTGTCGTTCGGCACATATCAAGTATCCGGTCAACGGCGAAGATCAAAGCCAAGCCTTCTTCTGGAACGCCGATCACTCCCAATACGATTACCAACATCACCATACCGGCTCCGGGTACGGCCGCCGATCCAATCGAGGCCAGAGTTGCGGTCAGCACGATATTCAGTTGATCCGTAATTGTCAGCGGATCTTCCATCGTGGCCTGAGCGATAAACACCGCAGCGATTGCCTGGTACAAACTGGTCCCGTCCATATTCACGGTGGCACCAATCGGCAAAACAAAGCTGGAAACTTCCTTTTCGACACCCAAATGTTCCTCAACCCTCTCCATCGTGACCGGCAATGTGGCTGCGCTGGAACTGGTCGAGAACGCCAACATTTGCGCCGGCGAAATTCCCTTGAAAAAGAACACTGGTGATTTGCCAGTGAATATCCAGACCATTCCCGGGTAAACGACTGCCATCATGAACACCAATCCGGAGACCACACACAAACAATACTTGAGCAGCCCGATGAACACGCTGAACGAGGGAATATCGACGATCAAAGACGCCAACAGGGCGAACACACCGATCGGAGCCACCAACATGATCAAGTCAATCAGCTTCAAGATCACATCGTTCATCCCGTCAAAGAAAGCTTTCACGGGTGCAGCCTTAAGCGGATCGATCAACAACATGCCAACCCCGAAAAAGACCACAAAGAAAATAACCTGGAGCATGTTGCGATTACTGGTGGCCGCGTTGAATATATTGTCCGGCACCAGATCCACAAGCGGCTGCAGTGGACCCTTGTTTTTTTGCGAATCTGCATCAGTGATTTTGTCAGCAGCATTGGTTTCAAACTTGGAGATCAGGTCTTCCCGAGTATCCTTGTCGAAGCTCTTACCGGGCTGCACCACATTGACGATAAACAAACCAGTCGTCACCGCCAGCACCGTCGTAAACAAGTACAGTGCCACCGTGCGAAACCCCATGCGGGAAAGGCTGGCTAAATCCTTCAGGTCAGAAATCCCTTTGAGCAGCGACACAATGATCAGCGGGATCGCGACTAGTTTAAGCAGGTTAACGAAGATTTGCCCAATCGGCTTGACCCAATTGGAAATGATTGGAGACACAATCGAGTTGTTTATATCCCGCAACTGGATACTGTTTGGTCCATCTTCAGCTTCGACCTCAAAAGCTTCGACGAACATTGAATCGTCGACCAGATATAAACCTGTCTTGTCGGTTGGAATCGCTTCTCGACTGCCGACGGATTGATAGACGTTGTTCTCTTTGAAGGACTCGAACCTTCCATTGTCGACAGACACAGCCAAAACCCCGACCAGGATCCCCAATGCCATGCCCAATAGAATCCACCAGTGCAACGCAATCTTCTTCATTTCTTCCGCCATTAGAATTTCGGCAAGCAACCTGGCTAATTGCACCAGACTCGCTGCTTTACTTGTTTAACATTCCGTTCGGCACGTGATTCCAAGCACGCGCACCACAGCATCCAGCACTCATTGTAAACTTGCGTCATTGGAATGCGACTACCGGGAATTCGGTATTACCAATTCGCCTTCACTGTCGAAATAGGGGGCTTTGCCAGTAAATTCGATTTCTACTTGATCTCGATGCTGTTCCAGAACCCAATCAAACAATTGGCGAGCCAGCATTCTTTTCAGAGGTTCGCCAACTTCATTCCAGGGCAACTGACCCTGCTCAATCTCCAGAACTTTGACCAGGTGCATTCCGAAGACCGTGCGAACCGGCTCACTTACCCCGTTCAAACTGGTGGCGAATGCTGCATCCACCAGCGGCTTGGGCATCACACCGTCCTGAGAAACCCAACCGATGTCACCTGCGTTTTCTTTGGTCGCAGCCTGCGAAAATTCAGTGACCGCATCCGCCCAGTCAACTTCACTTGATTGAATTCGAGCCAATATCGATTGCGCATTGTTCTTCGCACTCATCCAGTCACTTTGTGACTCGCGATCAGTCGGGATAATCAACAAGTGAGCGATGCGAATTTTAGTTCCATCCAACAATGCTCGATTCGATTCAAATACTTTTTGCAGATTTTCATCAGTTGAGTTCTTCTCAAGAAACTTCGTCCAACTCATCTGCCAACGAAGCTGGGCTCGCAATGAATCTTTCGTCATTCCAGATTCTTCAAGGACCTGGGAAAACTCCTTACCCACCGATTTTGCCCGGGAAGTCAGACGATCAATTTCCAAGTCAATAATTGCGTCGGTTACCGATTGCCCCTTGGACTTCAAGTACTCGATCACCGTTAGCTGCCCAATCAGTTGATCAAGTGCTCGAGCCTGCAGCAGTGCATCCTGCTCTTTGGTCAAGCCAACCGGCCGCTCGCCGACGGTTTCCACAAGATGCCGCCGCAACTGCGATTTTGTGATCGAGCTTCCTGACACCATCGCCACAACTTCCTGGTTTTCCCGCGGCTGACTGTCCTGCGGCTGACTGTCCCGTGACTGACTGTCCTGTGCGGCAATCGAGCGACCGAGCCCGCCGGTCAGAACCAGAAAACACAGAATCGTAAACGGAAGAAAGTTTCTATTTATCACTCGAACGTATTCGCGAATCATCTAATCTGTCCATGCAGCCGCCTTCGATGCGACCGCCAAATATCTTACTTGCCCTTGGTTCAAACTTATCGGTCTTGATGTATCAAGGCAACAATCGGATTCAAATTATCAGCATTTCTTTGAGAACCGGCGCCGTTTTCAGATGGTGAGCTAACTTTGAGTATTAACTTGAGGAGCCTCGCATCATGAATATCACGACAATCAAAAACTTGATTACTCTTTTCGCGTTGTTGCTGACTGCTCCGGGAATGCAGCAGAAAACGGTGGGCGATGAGGGGCTGGATGTCACCATTTCAGTGGTGGTCGCCGGCAAGGAGTATGTGGGCCGGCCTCTGGTTTGGGACGCCGAACAATACGTGCTGCTGCAGCGGGACGGTGAAATCAAGACGCTGAATACGGCCAGCACCAGCGAGTTCGCCAAGACCAGTGACGACTTCCAACCGCTGAGTGACCAGCAACTGGCTTTGGACCTGTGGGACGAATTTCCGGGCTACGAGGTTACTCGGACTGGCAAGTATGTTGTGGTGCATCCAAGCGGCAAGGCCGACAAGTGGGCCTGGCCTTTCGAAACTTTGTACGATCAGTTTACTCAGTATTTCCAAGTTCGAAATTTCTCTTACCGTGACAGCCAGTTCCCCTTGGTGGTCGTCGTCCTGGAATCAAGAAATGAATTCGTTCAGTTCTCATATCAACAGGGTGTCCGCCAGGCAGCTCAATTGGCAGGTTATTACTCGCCAACTACGAATCGAGTCATCACCTATGATCACGTTGGCAACGGTTTTGACCCTTCCGGATCTGATCGCTGGGACGAAAACATGCTGACGTTGGTACACGAAGCACTCCATCAATTCTCTTTTAACACCGGGATACAAAATCGATGGGGACAGTCACCAAAATGGGCCTCGGAAGGGCTGGCTTGTATTTTCGAGGCTCGTGGCGTTTTCAATTCACACAAATTTACACGGAAGTCAGACCGAATTCACCTTTTGTATTTACAACAACTCAACGGCATGATTCGTGAAGGAAAGACCAAAGGTTTTGTCAAGCAACTGGTCGAAAACGATCGTACGTTCCAGCAAAACCCGACAATGGCTTACTCGGCATCATGGGCGCTGATGTTCTACCTGTCGGAACATGATCCCGCCGGATTGTCTCGCTACCTGAATACAATCTCTGAACGTCCCGGCTTTCAAAAATACTCAGCGACCGACCGAATCAACGACTTCGCACAGGAATTCAGCACCGACTTTAACGGACTGGAAGCCCGAGTCGTCAGATTTCTCGAAAAGATTGAATAGACCGACAGCTTCAATTGACGCGGCAACTTCAACTAGTCGGCCAGACCGCGTTTAACTGCCCAGACGGCGGCTTGCGTACGAT
>CAZOXC010000182.1:0-6480 GCA_964583205.1 uncultured Pirellulaceae bacterium
ATTCATGCGGGCGATGCCTGCCGCACCGATCCATCCGGCTTCTCCACCCAAGCTGGCGAACTCGACACGCACATTCTCCTGGGCTCGACCGTAGATCTGTTTGCCAGCTTCCTGCACCACGCGGCCGATAAATTCTCGCCCAAGTTCCGTTTCGCTGCCGCCGAAATTCATGGCTCCGCCCAATACGAAAAGTTGCGGATCAATCACATGAGTAAACACGGCCAAGCCTCGGGCAAGATAGTCGGCGGTCTCAAGCACAATTGACCGAGCCACCGGATCTCCGCCTTCCGCCAACCTGGCAATCTCTTCCGCATCGGGCGCCGGATCAACCAGCCGGTTACCAAGTTTCTCGACATAACGCCCGACAACTGCAGTCGCGCTGCAATAGGCTTCCAGGTGCCCTCGAATTCCACAGCTACACATTCGAGCGTCTTGACGGTAATCCACCGCAACGTGTCCGCACTCACCGCCCAGATCATTGTTGCCGTCGATCAATTGATTGTGAACGATGATGCCCCCGCCCACGCCGGTGCCCAGGGTCAACAACACCATGCTGGAAAAATTCTTTCCACCACCAATCCAGTATTCACCCATCGCTGCCGCATTAGCATCGTTGCAATACACAACAGGCAATTTCAGTTGAGCACTCAGTTCATCCCGGATCTGAAAATTTCGCCAGGCTGGCAGGTTCGATGGAGTCAGAATCATGCCAGCCTGAGTGTCCATGGAACCCGGCGTGCCCAATCCTGCAGCCACGACTCGCTCCATGGCTACTGAATGATTCAGAATTAACTGCTTGGCATTGTCGGCCGCCCGAGTCATCGCGTCGGCCGGTCCAAGATGTTGCTCGGTCGGGAATTTCTGGCTGGCGATAATCGTGCCGTCGATATCAACCAGGCCATATTTGATATTGGTGCCCCCGACATCGATCCCAACAAAGACAGGGCAGGGGTGTGGTGACTGAGTTTCCATTCAGATTCCTGTTAACGCCGCTTTCGTTTTTTGAGAGCCTGCTCTTCGATCCACTCTTCTTCGGTCGGAAAACGCCATTCTTGCGATGGCACAAACGCCTTGTTCATCTCGTTGATCAATTCGCGGACCAGTTCTGAATGTTTGTCGCTGACATCATGGATCTCGCCGATATCTCTGTCCAAATCGTAAAGTCGGGGTTCCGAATGGCGGGGCTGTTGAATCAACTTCCACCGACCTTGCCGAATTGCTCGACCATGTCCCTTTTCAAAGAACGCCCAATACAAGTAATCATGTTGACGCTGTTTATGCGATTGACCGACCAACTCGTCAACGAAAGAAATGCCATCCAGATTGTCCGCATGCACAATCGGCTCGCCAGCAATTTCAGCCAGTGTTGGCAACAAGTCCCAGAAGGCGCTAATGTGATTGCTCTGGTCGCCCTTTTCAATCCGCTCCGGCCAGTTGGCGATCATGGGAACTCGGATTCCCCCATCGAACAACGATCGCTTCATGCCTCGCAACGGCCCGTTGGAGTTATTAAATTCTGATTTGTTGCCACCTTCCGAGTGCGGTCCATTGTCCGAAGTAAAAATGACCAGCGTGTTTTCCCGGATTTCCAGTTCGGCCAGCAAATCCACCACTCGCCCCACATCGCTATCCATCAACGTAATCATCGCCGCGTGACCCTTTTGCGGCTCGGGCCAATCCAGATCGGCGTAACGACCATAGTCGGGAACTTCCATTCCTTCCCGCTTCGCCTCGTTATTGGCGTGCGGAATGGTTAGGGGCAAGTACAGAAAAAACGGATCGTCACTGTTTCGCTTTATGAAATCAAGTGCCTTGTCCATGATCAAGTCATGACTGTACTGCTCTTTGTTACTGGACTTACCAGCACCAAACTCGTCTTCGTCCGGCACCTGGTTCCGCAACTCGACACGTTCTTCATTCTCGTAGAGAAAGGTCGGATAGTAATTGTGGGCATGGCGTTGATTGAGGTAACCGTAGAATTCGTCGAAACCCTGATAGTAGGGAGCGCCATCTGAATCTTCCTCGCCCAACCCCCATTTGCCAAAACATCCGGTGGCGTAGCCCGCATCACTGAGAATTTCTGCGATCGTAACATCGTCGTCCCGCAATCCCTGAAGACCGTTACCCTTAATCAGGCACTTGCCCGTGTGATATCCAGTCATCAAAGAACAACGCGAAGGCGCACACACCGTAGAACCGGAGTAAAAGTCGGTGAAACGCATTCCAGACTGGGCCAACTGATCAATTCGAGGCGTCTTGATATTTTTCTGGCCATAACAACCTAGATCACCGTAGCCCAGGTCATCCGCCACGATCAAAATAATATTTGGCGGATCGTTGGCTTTCAGTTCGCCGGTTGTAATCAACAAAACGAGAGTTAAACTGCTCGCCAAAAGAGCGGCAAATTGATGCTTCAAGGACATTTCCTGTACCCTCGTTTCATGGGCCTGCATTAACATTTGATTTGTTTCCTTTAGAATCAGAGTAACCAATCAATCATTCAGAATTCAATCTCGATTTTCCATTTGGCCAAATTAATACCTTTATTCGCACTTCCACTGACATCATTTAATCATGTCAATTGACCAAAAACTTGACCAATGCGAAAGTTTGTTGGGATATCGCTTCAAAGATCGTTCACTGTTACTTGAAGCGCTGACTCACGCTTCCAGCGCCTCGCACCGCTTGCTCTCCAACGAGCGTCTGGAGTTTCTGGGTGACTCCATTCTTGGTTTTATTGTCTGCGACTATCTTTACGACCAGTTCCCGGAGTGGAGCGAAGGAAAGTTGACCCAAGTCAAATCTGCCGCCGTCAGTCGACAAGCTTGTGGTGAAATTGCCGCGAGTCTTTCGTTGCGAGAATTCCTGGTGCTGGGCAAAGGCATGAACGAGAACCGGCAAGTCCCTCCGTCGCTGCTGTCCAATGCTTTCGAGTCAATCATTGGCGCGATTTTTCTGGATGCCGGAATCGAACCCGCTCGGGAATTTGTGCTGCCACAAATTAAGGGACAATTGGAATCGATCCTGGCCGGCGATACTCACTCGAATTTCAAGAGTGATTTGCAACATTATGCACAACGAATTTTTGGCGAAGCCCCCATCTATCAGGTGGTCGACGAAAAAGGCCCGGATCACGAAAAAAGCTTTCTGGTTTGCGCAATCATCGATGGAAGATCCTTCGAGCCAGCATGGGGAAAAAACAAAAAGCAGGCCGAGCAACTGGCGGCTTCTCAAGCGTTACAGGCACTGGGGCAAGTCGAACAATAATTGAAGATCTTGTACCAGGACATTTAATAAACCGCGAAAACTTTTTTCGATCAATGGAAACTGAAAACATGTACGGAAACATGAGCCCAAAGTATGTCACTCGAACGCTCGTTGTCCTGACGACGTTTTCATTTTTATTATCGGGCTGTGGCAAGTCTGAGCTTCAGCAACGTCGCGATCGAGTCGCTGAGGCTCACAATCCCACCAGCAATCGGCCATCCGATCCTCAAGAGCAACCGCAACAAGACGATTCGCAAAACAAACCGACCAAAAAGAAGCGTAACAAATACCAATCTGCGTCCAATGAAATCGACGGCCCAGTTCCAACCGTCGATATTACGGCTCCCGCTGGCGAAGACCGCATCAACATCCTTGCCTGGAATGTGGAGAGCGATGGCAATGATCCCGCGTCCATCGCCAATCAAATTGAAGGTATGAAAGGCTTCAATCTGTTCGCTTTTTCCGAAGTGCTGGGGAATTCAAGTGCCGATTTGTACGAACAAGCGGCTGGAAAACACTGGGGCAATGTCGAATCGATTTTGAGTTCAACTGGCAGAAGGGATCGCTTGCTATTCCTGGTGAACACTGACGTCTTTGAAATTATCAAAGCCGAAGAGCTTCAAGAATTCAACGTGCAAAACAAATACCGCGCGCCGCACGCAGTTACACTCAAGCACAAAGCAACTGAAACAGTTTTTCTGGTGCTGAATAATCATCTGGCACGAGGCAATGAAGATAATCGACAATTGCAGGCCGATGGATTGCGCGAATGGGCCAGGTCACAGACCCTGCCGATCCTGGCGGTCGGCGACTACAACTTTGATTACGTCTTTGAATCGAAACAAGGCAACCCGGCATTCACCAAGTTCATGCGCGATGGCATTTGGAAATGGGTGCAACCTGAAGAGATGGTGGACTCCAACTGGTTTGATGGTGATGGAGACCAAATCGACGATTATCCGGGATCGATTCTGGACTTCGCTTTTGTTGCCGGTCCCGCCAAAGACTGGAATGCGACATGTCGCGTGCTGCAATGGGAGGGTGATTTCCCCGACAACGCTAACACCAGCGACCATCGACCGCTCGAATTGTCGGTGCAAATTCGCTGAACCGCTCGTCAACCACCAAAGACATTGAACACAGAACGCCGCAGCAACAGCCAACCGATGTTCCCGATCGAATCGGCCGGCGTATTTCTTAACAGCACATAATCGCCAGGGTGAATATAAAACCCATGGCCTTGATTCAACAACTGATTGGTATTGAATCGATGGACCTGTCCATTGCGAACCACCGATAACTCGGACGGACCAAAACTCTCGGGCCGATCAAGCTGCCCGCCCGCTCGCAAAACTGCTTCCACAGGTGTGATTGGGCGTCCCGCGGGAATCGAGTACTCGCCATTCGGGACTTGACCGCCTGTGAAGTAACTTCCGGCCAGGCTGGTTTGCGCCTCCAAAATGTCGCCCTCGCTAATCGGACTGCGAAGACCCGTTGCACGTTGCCTGGGAGAATTGAGAACTTGCAGACTCCCGGCATCAAACCGTGCATCAGCCTGCGCCAGAGCATCCAGTACCGTAGCTTCATCCGCCGGCAATACGACTCGAGTCGCTGTTTGCACGCCGCCCGAAACTTCTACTCGCCGACCAACTCGGCGCGTTGCCGGGCTGTGAATAACGGTTGCTGCAACACGACGCTTGTACAACAAATTTGCCGTTACATAGTGTTCGCTGACCAGAATATCTTTTTCCACATAGGCCTTGCCGATCTTTTCTTCTGCCTGAGTGACCGTCAGGCCTCGCAGCGAAATCTGCGGGATGATCGGTAAATCCACGACTCCGTTTTCCCGTAGCAAAACGGGATGCCCAAATGTCGGCTGATACTGCCCACCGGTACCGTCGTGAATCGGCGCCGACGAAAAATCGCCCAACACCTCATGAACCACGACCGCCAACACGTCTCCTTCGTCCAGTCGATAGGCATCAGCAGAAACTGAATAATTGGCTTGTCCGTAAGAACAGTAAGAACATCCCCACATGGAAGTCAGGGCGACTAGAGCAAGTGCCAAATGGCGGAAGACAATGTGAATCATGTTTGTGCTTGTTAGAAAGACGATTCAGGCAGGTTCTGTATATTCGAGGTTCGGCTGCGCTGCTTGTCAATCATCCAAAATTCAATTCTGAATCAGTTGATTCAGTTTCAGTCCATGGAACGATCCAATCGCTACGAGTAAATCCCGGTTTCGGTCAGATTCGACTAAGTCTCACGAGCCATTCAAAACGCAACAACCGTAAGCGAACTCTCTCTCTAAAAACTGCTATCACTCCTGACGATACCTAACGCGTGCCGTTTTGCATTTCCCAGGCAAGGCGACCGCAATCTTGCGCAGGCCGCAAGACCAGACCCCGTTCACCCTTCACCCTTTGCTTTTCCGTGGTTCACGGAGAAACGGAATTCCCTTTACATGTGTTGCATCCGAATCAATCTAGTTTTCATTTTGATGATCGGAACAGTTTTGACAGTTTCGATGAGTTCGAATGCGAACTGTTTTGTAGACATCAGACACGAACGAAAAGACTTGATCGTCCTTGATCCAGAACTTGATGGCCTGGACGGCTCAATCAACCAACGAGAAACTTCTCAACCTCCCGAGATCGACAATAACGATCATTCCGAGGCCAAGCCAATTCCCGTGCCTAAATCAGCTCGGGAACTCAGCAAAGCCGAACTGAAACGCAAACAGGCAATCGCAAGCTGCCTGGCGATCTATCACACCAAGTACATCAATGCCAATGTGAAGCGCCCTTGGAGCATCATGCACGCGTTGATTGGTTACGGCAAAGATACTCAGATTCTCTACAACGGTCGCCTGCATGATGGAACCGAATATCTGTGTGCCAACGGAATCGGCGACGACCGGCGGATTATGTTTATGGCCAATGGCCAACTTCGCACCAACGTCGGCGTCGGATTTCAAGGGCACGAGGGTCAACTGCTGGCCATGCTCGCCCAAACTGATGTTCCCATTGATCAACCGATGACCGTCGATGGAAGACGATTGACAGTCGACGATCTGGTTCGCTTTGAAATGCAAACCTGCCGTGCCGGATCCGAGCTAACTTTCAAACTGATCGGCCTGGCTCACTATCTTGATTCCGATACAACCTGGAAAAATGACTTGGGCGAAGACTGGAGTATTCCTCGTTTAATCTA
>CAZOXC010000183.1:0-6441 GCA_964583205.1 uncultured Pirellulaceae bacterium
CGATAGTGAACTGGGTGTTTGCAATCGCCCGGAGCATCAAGTCCAGCGCACGCTTGTCATAATCAAAGCGCAAGTATTGATCATTGGAGGGGATTTTGCTGATCGATTTCGAGTAGCCCAGCGCGGTCTTGACATTGGCGGCGACCAGTTCGGCATTTCCACGCTGGATCTGAACCAGAGTATCGAGCGTCAGGAAATTGAAACCGGCCTCCAGCATCTGGCTGGATTCTCGATCAAGTCCGGTGTGAGTCGAAAAGTCGATCGGGATATAAGCTTCACCACCCAGTTCGCCAATTTTTCGCAACTGGTCAGCCGACTTGCGATACTCATCAGATAAATCAGCAGCCTGGCTGTTTTCGTAATTTTCACTGAGAGGTGGAATCTCGCCGTCACTGACAAAGGGCAGCCCCGCAGAACTGGACTCGAAGTTGCCGGTGCTGACGTTATCGCAAGCCAGATACAGCAGCCGAGTGATCTCCTGCGAGTTTTCACTACCTTGATAAAGTTGATTCAGGTGCTCGGCCCCAAAAACTTCGCCTCTGGCTCCGTAGTCAGCAAGTTTGTCCTGCAGGCGGCCGCGCTGCACATAGCGCCAGGCGAACCAGGTGATGACGCCGATCATCACCAACATTAAAAACAGGGCGAACAGTTTTCCCATGCAGCAACCGCAGCCGCCTTTCTTCTTTTCAGAAGAATGTTGGCTTGGTTGGCGGGTTGCCTGACTCTGGGTCGGGGCAGCCGCTGGTGTCTGATTGGATTTGGCCATGGTTCGATAACTCGGGAAAACTCAAGTAAATTGAACTTCAGATCCAATGAAGGAGAAAACGGTGTTCAGCCAATCAAAGTGAGAACGAGAAGTTTTCAATATTGTTTCGAACTTCAGCGAGGAAGTTTCCGGCTCCGACACCATTGACTATCCGATGATCGAAACTCAGTGTAGCCATCAGCGACTTGCGAAACTTGAATCCGTCTCCATCGGGAACGGGTTGATCGTAAATCTCGCCGAATGCCAATGTGGCAACTGCTGGAGCAACGACAGCCGGGATGCCAATTCGCATTCCGGCTTTGCCGATATTGGAAACGGTCAGGGTCGTGGCTTCGTCGGCCTGATCGGCACCGTTGCGGGCCAGGTTGATGCGGTCGCCGACTGCCAGAAAGAAATCATGCTGCGACATGACATCTGCATTCTGTACAACAGCAGTGACCATTTCATCGCCCGGCAAAGCGACTGCGATTCCCAGGTTGATTCCGCCGAATGTCTTGAGCATACGACCATCTGAACTGATCACACTGCGGAATTTCGGATGTTTTTTCAACGTCTGAACGACACACCAGCAGCTCATCACAAAACCGGTGGGACCATTGGAGTCCCGAGTCAATTGCCGCGCGGTATCGATTCGAGTCCAGTTGATTTCGCTCATGACGGTCACGGGTACGCAAACTTTTGCGCCTCGAGTCAAACGATAATTGAGCGTAATTTGAGACTGTGGCAATTCTGATTCGGTAAAGCGAGCGGCTGCTGAACCGCCGCCGGCAGCCAGCGCGGCCAGGTACGCATCGACGTCTTTCGGCATCAGCTTGGAACCGCCGGCCGGGATTTGGTCGGCGACATCGATCAAGCCTTTTTCCTTGAGGTACTTGCGAGTTCGCGGTGGAATCGTGACGGAGGCTCGGCGAACGGCTCGACCTGGTTTGTTGTTTGGTTGGGGGATTGGCGGAGCAGCAACCGCGACAGGTGCGGTGGCAACTGCTTCGGGTGCGGCTGGAGCGGGAGGCGGAGCGTGGTTGTCCCCTGGAGGTCCGTGACCTGCGGGCATTTCTTTGACGCCTTCGGCAACTTCCATGCGGCCGATTTCCGCGCCGATCGACAGCACGGTGCCGGGCTTTACGGTCCACTCAACCAGGGTTCCCTCGTAGGGTGATTCGACATCGGTGGTCGCCTTATCGGTTTCCATGACGTAAATCGGTTCATCCCGCTTGACCGAGTCACCAGGTTGTTTAAGAAACTCGACCAGCAAAGCCTCTTGCAGACCTTCGCCAAGTTGCGGGATACGAACGGATATAACCGGCATCGAAGTTTATTCCTCCATCACAAGCCGGATTGCATCGATCACTTGATTGGTGTCAGGCAAAGCGGCGTATTCATAAATTGGGTTGTAACCGATGTGTACATCGGGCTTGCTCACCAGTTGCGGTGAACTAAACAGCAGAGAGAACGCGTCGGGGTCACCGGTGATTCCACTGATAACCATCTGGCCAACACTGCATGACTCACCATCTTCCTGGACAACAACCAGTCGACCGGTTTTTTCAAGTGAATCTACGATTGTTTGTTTGTCCCAGGGTTGGATCGATCGCAAGTCAATCACTTCCACCGAGCACTCGCTGGCCAATTGTTCGGCCGCTTCCATACTTTGTTCCATGCAGTTGCCCCAGGTGACAATGGTCACGTCGCTACCTTCACGACGAATGCGAGCTTCGCCAAAGCCAACGGCGGGAACTGTATCTCCAACTTCCATCTGCAAACGGAACAGGTGTTTTGGAATCAGGAAGATCGTGGGATCTTCGCTGTGCATACTGGTCCACATCAACGCCGCCGCATCTTCAGGAGTACTGGGAACGACGACTCGCAGTCCAGGCGTGTGAGCGAACAGGGCTTCGTTGGCTTGCGAGTGCCACAGAGATCCGCCCGGCAAATAAGCACCGTAGGGTGAATAGATGACGGCCGGACATTTCCAGTTGCCGAAGGTTCGCCACCGCAATGTACAGAGGTTTTGACCGATCTGATTCCAGGCCGGTCCCATGAAGTCGATAAACTGCAATTCAAAAACCGGCTTCATCCCGTAGCTGGCCATGCCGCAGGCAACGCCCGCAATGGTGGCCTCGGCCAGAGGCGAGTTATGAACGTGATCGGGGAAAGCGTCAGTCAACCCGGAAGTTAAACCAAACACGCCACCCTTGGGATCCTCGATATCTTCACCAAAGAAAATTCGAGTATCGTCTTGTTCCAGCCCAGCTTTGAAGACGGCATTGATCGCGTCGACCATCCGCCACTTGCGATTGCCTTCCAGAGGCGGCGGAGTCGGAGTTGGGTCGGGGCCCAGCAAGTGATCAAGCGTTTCGCTGGCGATCGGATCCTGCTCGCTCTCGGCGGCCATGTATTCCTGATCGACTCGAGTATTAATGGCCTCTTTTTCAGCTTCCCAGTCCGCTTCGGTCAATTCGCCTGTGGCGATCAATTCGTTAGCCAGTACGGTGATCGGATCGCGAGCCATCATCTCGTCGATTTCTTTCTGCGGACGATAAACCCGATGGTCATCACTACTGGTGTGGCTGCAGAGACGATCGAGCTGGCACCACATGATTGTGGGACCTCGCCCACTTCGAGCCTTGTCGACAGCCGTGACGCCGGCTTCGAACAAGCGATCGGGGTGGCGAGCATCAACATGCACGATTTCATCTTCATTGAAAACGCCCAGCTTGAACGGATTGAACTTGCTGGTATTCGTACTGATACCGTACTCGTTATCTTCCATGATCAGGATGATTGGCAACTGACGTTCCATTGCGAAGGCAACAGCTTCGTAGAATTCACCTTGTCGCGAAGCAGCGTCACCAACGGTTGCTACAACAATATTCTTTTTGCCCTGCATCTGCATGGCCCAGGCGACGCCACAGGCGGGCAGCGCATTGGCACCGGTGGGTGTGGGTACCGACCAGATGTTTCGTTCGCGGTCACTGTAGTGCCCCGGCATTTGACGCCCGCCGCTACTGCCGCCTCGCTTGGCAAAATAAACACTCGCCAAGTCGGCATTGGGAACGCCGCGAGCCAACACCATCGCCCGGTCACGATAGTAGGGGAACAGGTAGTCATCTTTTTCCATCAGCTGAGCAATGACGGCCATCGGTTCGTGGCCCATGCCGGCAACCTGAAACCAGCCTTTGCTCTGTCGATGCAAGACGCCCTCGCGCCGGTCACCTTCCCGGCTCAAGTACATCAGCCGCAGTAGTTCCAGTTTGTTGTAAGTCAGTTGGTCTGAATTTGTTGACATAGAAAAACTTTCGAAATTTTTCCGGGCATTCGCCCAAAGATCCTATTGGAGAATCGCCCAGTAAAATCTAGATCGAATTGGATGAGTTGGAATTAGCCGAATTCGGACAAAATGTGAAAAGCCGAACTCTGCAGTCTCTAAATTATCGTTTTAGCGAAATTGCTTCACTACCAATATTAGTCCAATATCAGGCAATAATTCTGTGCGTCGCAACCGAGGTCGGTGGCCAGGCTAAAACTATAATTGGTAGAAAGCGGAATTCTGGTTCGGAATTCTCGTTCCATGACCGTTTTGACTCGGCGAGTACGTCACAAACCCAACGAGTCGATCAGCGACACGTTCGAGCAGAATTATTCTGAATTCGTTCTAATCCGCCGAAAAGACTCGAATACTAGCAAACCGAGTTATTCCTTTGGGATTAATCCATTTTAGAAGAAAAAACGCCGAGAAAATAGGCGTTATTGGCGACGTATTCCCGATTCGAACTTGCTGAGGTCGAAGCGGAGCGCGGCCGCGGTGGATTCTGCAAGGTATTGGGGGCGGATTCGAGATGGCATTCGGCCAGAGGATGCGAGCCATTCCGTGAAATGTTTCGCCACTCGAATCGTCGGCCAAATGGGCAACTAAGACTATGAAACTGCGTCAGTTCTGCCAAAATATGTAGAGGCTTGAAGGGTTTGTGGCAACTGTTGTCCGGCCCAAGGCAGAACTTGAGCAACCGGCCTCGGTTTAATTCCTGGGTAGATTGATTCTGATGCGATCAGAGGTTTGCTCTGATCTGCGCTTCGACAGTTGAGTACCCACACAATATTTAGCACCCACAGTATCGATACGAAAACCGATATTCAACAAACCGATTGATTCTCAATCAAAGAAATACCAAAGGAGACTTAATAGTGAATTTGACTTTTCGTGCTACTTTCGGCCTGGTCTGTGCAGGCCTGGCAATTGCGATTGCCCCAATCGCTACCCTTAGTCCGCTGAATGCACAGGAGGTTGCCGAGCAGGAAGCCTCGTTTAAACGAGTTAGCGATGCCATTGAATACCTGGCATCAGACGAACTCCAGGGACGCGGTCCTGACACTGATGGTTTGGAAAAATCCGGCCTTTATCTGATCAAAGAATATGAGAGCATTGGTTTGGAACCGTTACCCAACGGTACGTTTCGTCAAGATTTCGAGATTCCTCTGGGGCGGGCTTTTGACCCTGAAACAGCCAAGCTGACTCTGTCCAAGGGCGGTACTCAGGTCGAGATGGAATTGAATTCCGATTACGCTCCGAAGATTGGGCGTCGTTCGACAGCTGCCCAGGGCGGATTGGTTTTTGTTGGTTATGGAGTGAACGCCGATGACTTGAACTACAACGAGTACAAAGGTGTCGACGTTGATGGCAAATTCGTCGTTGTGATCCGCAAGGAGCCTCAACAGGAAGACGCTGAGAGTGTGTTTGACGGAACCGAAACTTCTTCGCACGCTTACGTTCGTACCAAGATCGAAAATGCCCAGAATGCCGGAGCAGCCGGTATCTTGTTTGTTAACGATTCAGTTACAGCAGAAAATGACGGCGACGTGTTGACTGATGATACCAGCGAGTTTACTCGTGGTGCTGGTCGATTTCCTTTCGCCCATGTAACTCGAAAAGCCGTCAACAGTCTGTTGGAAGCATCGCCGATCATGTTGGCTGACGGAACCAAACTCTCTGACCTTGCTGCTGTTGAAGCTCGAATTGATGAGACGTTGGAGCCTCTTTCACAAGAGATGGAGGGCTGGGAAGTCGATTATGAAGCTCGAGTTGATGTGCAAAATGCCAAGATTTTCAACGTGATTGGAAAAATCGAAGGCAGTGGACCAAACAAAGATGAAATCGTGGTTGTCGGTGGACACTACGACCATCTGGGTTACGGTAAATACGGTTCGATGGCTCCCGGTCGCAACGAGATTCACAACGGTGCGGATGACAATGCCTCGGGCACGATTGCCATCGTTGAATTGGCTCGACGCTTTATGGAACGTGAAGAAAAACCCAATCGAACCTGGGTGTTTGCCTGTTTCAGTGGTGAAGAACTAGGACTCCACGGCAGCGAAGAATACTGTAGAAATCCTCCATTCGCTCTCGAAAATACAGTCGCCATGATCAACTTTGACATGATCGGCTACTTGCGAACCAACGCTGGCGAAATGGCTGGCGATGGCGATCGAGGAAATCTGGATTTGATCCATGGTGCTTCGTCGGATGCCTTCGGTCCAATTTTCCGCAATGCCGGTGATTCGCTGAATTTGGAATTGAATATCGGTACTCGCGCTTCACGAAACAGTGATCACTTCCCGTTCTATCAAAAGCAAATTCCGGACGTGTTTATTCACACCGGACTAACTCGAGTTCTCCATAC
>CAZOXC010000184.1:0-6437 GCA_964583205.1 uncultured Pirellulaceae bacterium
ATCGTCAAGCCTTCCAGAATCGGCACACCACTGGAAACCAGGGCACCCAGCGTACGAGTTGTTCGAGCCAAATTGGCTTTCTGCGCAAGCTTGCCAAACACCGGCAGCTTCAATAAATACAAATGCCAGCCCATTCGACCCGCCTTAAACTTGCAGACCAGCAGAACGAACAGCAATATCGTGATCGGAACCAACGGGAACAGGAACCACAACCTCACGCAGCGATTGGAAACGTCAATCAGCAGTTGTGTCATCCAGGGCAAGTCGATTCCGAATTCTTCAAACATGTCTTTAAATTCAGGAATGATGAAGACCATAATCCCCATCACAATACCGGTCGTAATCAACACGACCATCACCGGATAAATCAAGGCGCCGATGATTCGAGTCTTCAGCGATTGAGTTCGCTCTTTAAACTCGGCCAGACGTCGCAGAATCAATTCCAACGATCCGCCAGCTTCACCAGCCTTGATCATGTTCACGTACAACCGGTCGAACACCTTGGGCGATTTCCCAAAGGCTTCCGACAGTGTGGAACCACCTTCGATTTCGTCACAGACATCCATCAAAGCATTTTTCAACGCTCCCGGACGCGCCTGGTTTTCCAGGATCTTCAAGCTTCGCAGGACCGGCAAACCAGCGTCCTGCAGAATCGACAACTGACGAGTAAACGTCACCATGACTTTTCCACCAGCTCCACCAAGCGCAAAGGTCTTTTTGCGACCACTGACGCCCTGCTTCTGATTGGCTTTCTGCACCGCAATTTTGGTGACGAAATAGCCCATCGAGCGAATCGTTGCTTGAGCTTCGTCTTGCGTTGGAGCCTCAATAACGTCACGAATTTCTTGACCCTGAGGGTCCATCGCTTCGAATTGAAATGTTGGCATAAAATTGTCCTTTACCGGTAATTGCCATATTTACGCAAAACATGCGCCAAATCTGGCGTTTCGTTGTTATTTGTTCTCTTGTCCCGTCGAAATGTCAAAAAACACCCGTGAAATGCAAGGTTTCACCCGTTAATGGACCGAAACCCACCATTCCGGGCGATTTCTAGGCCTCCAGGATCGTCTCCCTGATCACTTCTTCAGCTGTTGTCACGCCTTCCAGTACAAAATTGATACCCGCGTCTCGCAACAGAACCATCCCCTTGGACTTGGCTGTATCACGCAAAGTATCTGCAGTCGCGTTTTCCATGATCAAATCGCGAATCTCGTCGTCGATCACCATCAACTCGAACAGGCCAACACGTCCCTTGTAACCTGTGTTGTTACAACTGTTGCAACCCTGTCCGCGATAGAACATTCCTCCGTTCAACATTTCCGGAGTAATCTGTAACTCGCACAACTCGTCTTCGGTGGGCACAACTTCCTCTTTGCATTCCAGACAAATCCGTCTTACCAATCGCTGCGCCAAAATGGCTTCCAGCGTGGCTGTGATCAGGAATGGCGGAATGCCCATATCTTTCAACCGAGTCACTGTGGTCGGCGCGTCGTTGGTGTGCAAAGTACTGAACACCGTGTGACCTGTAAGCGACGCCTGAACCGCGATCTCGGCAGTTTCCAAGTCACGAATTTCGCCCACCAGAATTTTGTCTGGATCCTGGCGCAGGATCGCTCGCAAACATTTCGCAAATGTAACATCAATGTCCGCATCAATCGGAATCTGTACGATTCCATCGATGTCGTATTCAACCGGATCTTCGGTCGTAATCAATTTGTCTTCGGTTGTGTTCAATTCCGAAAGTGCGGAATACAGCGTGGTCGTTTTTCCGGATCCCGTAGGGCCTGTCACCAGAAAAATTCCGTTGGGCTTTCCGATCACTTCGCGAAACGCTTCCATCGTAGTTTCGTTCATGCCAACGTTGTTCAAATCAAGCGAAACGACCGAACGATCCAACACTCGCATCACCACGCTCTCGCCGAACATCGTAGGCAACACGCTGACTCGCAAGTCAATTGGGTGACCGCCAACCGTCAATTCGATTCGACCATCCTGCGGCAAACGACGCTCGGCAATGTCCAGATTGGCCATCACTTTTACTCGAGTCGTAATCGCGAACGCCAAGTGACGAGGGGGCGGAACCATTTCGTACAGCACGCCATCGGCTTTGATGCGAATGCGGAACTCATCTTCAAACGGCTCGAAATGAATATCGCTGGCATGGTCTTTGATCGCCAGCAGCAATACCATGTTCAGCAGCTTTCGCACCGGAGCACTCTCCACCAACTCGGTGACATCGCCCAGGTTGATTGGGCCATCGCCGGCCAGTTGTGCTGCCGCTTTGTTGAGCTCCTCGTCCGATTTGAGCTCCTCGATAATCTTTTCGATACTCTCGGTTTCTTCGTTGAAGTACTTGTCAATCAACTTGAGAACCTGGCTCTCGGTTGCCACCAGCATACGAATGTCATGGCCAACAAACCGCCGTAATTCATCCTGCATCGCGATGTTCTGCGGATCACAAGAAGCGATCGTCAGCAAACCTTCGTTGAACTGCAGCGGAATCACCCGATACAACTGAGCCATCGAATCTGTAACCACTTCGCGAGCATCTTCCGGCGGAATAAAACCTTCCAAATCCACTGTCTGCAAACTGAATTGCTCGCCCAGAGCCTGAATCAACTGGTCATCGGTGATCAAACCCATATCTTCAGCGATCCGACCAAGCAACTGACCGGGATGCTGACTTTGCTCTTCCAGCAACATCTCCAGTTGCTCGTCAGTGACAAAGCCCATGTCGACCAGAATCTGTCCTATGCGACGTACTGCCATTACTCAGTTTCTTTCCAATTTCCCAAGGGTCTTTTTTGTTTCAACGCTTCAAGTTTCAAACTGAATCAACCGCTGATTCAACTTCGCCGGTTAAACCTCGCCGTTTAAACCTCATAGTCGTCTTCCGACATCGTTTCCACGTCGGGATCTTCCAACTCCAACATTTGACGGCGCGCGGTCGCAATTCGTTTGGCCAACCCATCGGGATCATGCGCTTTGGCCAACACGTCTTCCATTTCAACTCGCTCACCAATCCAGTGATCGAACAAGCAATCATCGTTCAACTGCATACCGAACTTGGCACCGGTTTGAATGGCCGAGTTAATACGGAAGGTCTTGTTTTCACGAATCAGGTTTCCAACCGCCGGCGTCACCACCAACGTTTCAAAGGAAGCCACTCGACCACCACCGATTCGCGGCAGCAACGTCTGAGCGACAACACCGATCAAGGAAGTTGAAAGCTGAGTTCGAATCTGGTCCTGCAAGTTACCCGGGAAGGCATCGATGATTCGGTTCACCGTGCCTTGAGCACTGTTAGTGTGCAAAGTTGCAAACACGATATGACCTGTTTCGGCCGCAGTGATCGCGGCTTCAATCGTCTCCAGGTCACGCATTTCACCCACCAGAATCACATCCGGATCCTGACGCAACGCACGCTTGATCGCTTCCGAGAACGAAGGCACATCCACGCCAATTTCGCGCTGGTTAATCGTTGATTTTTTGTGATAGTGATAAAACTCGATCGGGTCTTCAATCGTGATGATGTGATGGTCAACACGCTCGTTGATGAAATTCACCAGTGAAGCCAGCGTGGTACTCTTGCCGGAACCCGTTGGACCCGTCACCAGGATCAGACCTCGAGGACGCATCACCAGCTTTTTCATGACTTCGGGAATCCCCAACTGCTCGGGCGTAAGCATCTCATTGGGAATCTGCCGCAGAACCATGGCAATGTTTCCACGCTGCTTGAAAATCGAAACACGGAACCGAGCCGCATCGCCAAAGGCAAAGCCAAAGTCGGATGTTCCCATCTCCTGAAGTTCACGCTGACAACGCTCGGGCGCGATACTCTTCATCAATGAGACAGTGTCGTCGGGATCCAGTGTCTTGGTTTCCAGCTTGCGAAGTCGACCATGCAAACGAAACACAGGCGGTTGCCCCACCGTGATGTGAATGTCACTGGCGCCCTGTTTAACACAAGCCTCCAACAACTTGTCAATCAGTACTGAAGCCATGTTTTCTGCTCGCTCTTTCTGTTCTGTTCGTAAATAGTGTGGTCGAGAGGGTGGTGGTCAGGCAGTTGGCCGCGACCGTATCAGGTCTGCTTGCTAAACCAACGGTTCAACTGTTCGGATAACCCCTTATCAAAACATCAAAGACTTGAATTGTCTGACTATGTTTTTGACCATGTTTTCCTGGCCAAGTTGTCATAGCCAAGTTGTCATAGCCAAGTTGTCATAGCCAAGTTGTCATAGCCATGTTGTCATAGCCACGGTTCATGTCATCACGAGTCTGTTTCCAGCTCTGTTTGCACAGTGCTGAATCGTCGCGACACCGTTTCCCAGTGATTCATCCGGTGATCCCCTCAAGTTCACCAATGGATGGCTGCAGACAAGGTTTATCAATCGAAGCGATTTGAAAAACCAACCACAGGTCCCATCGTCACTCGAACCAATTTGAGCACGAGACGTTCGGTAATGGCCTGGCCATTTGCCAGAACATCAATCGAATCGCAGAAGCGGAAGGCTGCCAAGCAGAGACTGTTTGGCCAGCGAATTATTCCGCTGCGAGCTCGGTGGAGCAAAATTTGGCCCCCTTTGGTCGTAGACGACAACACTGCGCGGTGCCTAAAGGACGAAAACCCCACAAAAAGGCCGAATTGCTCGACCTTCTCAGGAAACGGGTCTCGTCACGGAGCACCACAGGTTGATTATAGGTTCGCTGAAAGCGATTTGGCTCTGAAAAAACAGGGTTTTTAACGAGCAAACAAGGGGCGGAATCAGTCTTCCTGGCCCAGCATGGCGATGGCTGCATCGTCTTGCTCGGTCTTTTTGGCTACCCGCAAGACCTCTTCGAATGTCGTGATGCCTCGCATCACCTTGTCGATTCCATCGGTATAAAGCGTTTTCATCCCGTGTTTTATGGCATGCTGGCGGATTTCGGCGGTGGTGGACTGAGCAAAAATCAGCTCCCGCACCTTCGAATCCACAATCATCAGCTCGAAGATACCCAAACGCCCCTTGTAGCCACTTCGCTGACAACTGTTACAACCACGCCCTTTCATAAAGCTGGCACCAGCCACCTGTTCTTCACTCAGCCCAATCGCCTTTATCACACTTTCGGGGGGTTTGTGTTTATGCCGGCACTTGGGGCAAATCGTCCTCACCAGCCGCTGAGCCAGGATCGCAACTACCGAGCTGGCAACGAGATAACCGGGTACTCCCATATCCACCATCCGAGTCACAGCACTGGGCGCATCGTTCGTATGTAGAGTACTAAATACCAAGTGTCCAGTTAAACTGGCTTGGATACCCATCGATGCTGTCTCGGTGTCACGCATTTCACCGACCAGGATGATATTCGGTGCCTGGCGTAACATTGACCGAATAATGCGTGCGAAATCCAGCCCAATCTTGTGCTTCACCTCCACCTGATTGATGCCAGGAAGATAGTATTCCACCGGATCCTCGGCCGTAATGATTTTGCGATCTGGACGGTTCAGGGTGTTTAGCGCGGCGTACAAGGTTGTGGTCTTGCCCGACCCCGTGGGGCCGGTCACCAGCACGATTCCATTGGGTCGCCGGATCAGTTGCTGGAAGGTTCGGAAGTTGCTATCAGAAAAGCCCAACTGCCGGATACCGACCTTGATACTGTCCTTGTCCAGAATCCGCATGACGGATGACTGACCGTGACTTGTGGGAATAATGCTGACTCGCAAATCCAGCTCTTTATCGCCCACGGTTGCCTTGATTCGACCATCTTGTGGACGTCGGCGCTCGGCGATATCGATATCGGCCAGAATCTTGACGCGGGACAACACTGCACCCAGTTGTCGTCGAGGCAGTGTATCTCGTTCATGCAGAACCCCGTCAATTCGATAGCGAATTCGAATCCGCTCTTCGAAGGGTTCAATATGAATATCGGAAGCTCGCAACTGCACAGCTTCCGTGATCATCAAGTGCACCAGGCGAACGATCGGTTAGCAGGAATCATCTACTTCATCGCTGCCGCTATCGTCCTCGTCGATCGTTTCGGTAAAGTCGATCGCCGTATCGGTAAATTCCTGCAGCATCGTATCGGCACTTTCGCCTTCGAGATGCTCGTAGTACTTGTTGATCGCTTTGAGGATGTCGCCCTTGGGAGCGACGGCGATGTCGATGCGGCGATTGAGAATAAACCGCAATTTGTCGAACGTTTCGAGGTCCAGCGGATCGCTGACGACGACGACCAGCGAATTATCTTCGCGTTCTTTGATCGGGATGATGACGTTTTCGCGAGCCACCGTTTGGGGAACCAGTTCGACGACGTCGGGCGGGATCTCCAGCTGCTCGAGCTTCACGTACTTCAGGTTGTGTTCTTTGGCGATGCACTTCATCACCTGCGAACCAGACGCATACTGCAGCTCGTCTACCAGTGCGTCGGCGACGCTGATTCCCTTACGCTTGGAC
>CAZOXC010000185.1:0-6427 GCA_964583205.1 uncultured Pirellulaceae bacterium
CGCTGGCACCAGGAATGCGATCAGCAACATGATGGACAATCCAAAAGGTGAAAGCTTGGCCGTCTTTTCCACGAGGTTGCCGAAACGCGGATGTGCCGCCTTGCCGTCATTTGAACCGGAGTGACTCGAGATAGATTCTGATGAATTCATTTTGATATTCGGATTGGCAATCTGTTGGTCGGCAGAAAATTGTTTACGCAGGTTCTGAAGTCGACGCTACCGAGCGTATGACTACAATCAATTGTATGAACCGCTGGTGAGTTTCAACAGCCGCAAAAGATCGAGCCGGTTAACAGCGGACGGCCCTTTACCGAAATCGACAAGAAAACCGTTTCGATCAGCAAGATTGGCCATGGCTCGGCCCGCAACTGATGAGCCGAGGGCAGCGCTGGTGGATCGTCGAGCTTGCGCGGGTAGGCTTCGGCGGAAGGGCTGGTTACCATCGGCTATCGAACCGAACGTTTACTGGGAAAAAATAACTGGAAAGCTGTGCCGGAAAAACATAGTCGAAACCTGTTGAATGCCAAGTGGCTGATTTTGTTGCGCTGGGTCGCCACGATCGGGCAGTTGTTGACGATCGGAATCGCGTCAATATTCCTGGCGGGTCGGCTTCCGTTTTTTCCTTTGCTGGCCGTGATTGGCGTGACCGGGATTACCAACCTGATTTTGAACGGATGGTTTTTGAAGCAAGCCCGCCTGGGTAGCAGCAAGGCGGGTTCAGGCAATCGTTGGGAACTCTTGTTGGGCGCGATCTTGGCGCTGGATATTGTCAGCTTGTCACTGCTGCTGATGATGACGGGCGGCGTGAACAATCCTTTTTTCCTGTTTTACTTTGTGAACTTGTCGTTGGTGGCGGTGGTGGTTGGGCGAAACTGGGCCTGGGCGCTAAACGTGTTCAGCATCCTCTGTTTCGCGATCCTGCTGTTTTACTTTTGGCCGCTAAGAGAATCGGGATTTGGCAGTTCCGTTGCCTCGGTTCAATCGTTGGGCAAAATCACTTTGCAGCACCTGGGGCTGTTCGTGGCGTTTGCAACATGCGCGAGTGTCACGACTTACTTTACGACTCGCTTGACCGATTCGCTCAGACAACAGGAAGCGGACTTGCGTAGGGCCCAGAGTAAACAGGCCAAGTCAGAAAAGTTGGAAGCATTAGGAACGCTGGCGGCGGGCGCGGCTCACGAACTGGCCTCGCCACTCTCTACGATTGCGATTGTGGCCAAGGATCTGGAAGGGTTGGTGCTGGGCGAAAATTCACCCATCGAAAATCCCGATGAAGACTTGGTAACCGATGTTAAGCTGATTCGTGAACAAGTCGATCGCTGCCGAAAGATTCTGGATCGCATGGCGGGACACGCGGGGCAAACCGTTGGTGAGACGCTGGCCTCGCTCAGTGTTCGAGAATTATGGCAAGTCGTGATTGAAGAACTACAGCGGCCCGATCGAGTAGATTCGGTGATCTCAAATGAAATTGCCGAAGCTGAATTGCGAGTGCCGGTTGATGCACTTGCCCAGTCTCTGCGCGGCCTGTTGCAAAACGGGATTGATGTCGAGCCTGCCGATAGCAAGGTCAAAGTGCACTTGGCCAAAGTCAAAGTTGAGCGAGCGGGGCAAACTCTCGATCATGTGAATCTGCTGATTGAAGATCACGGACCGGGCATGGATTCGGCCACACTGGCTCGAGTGAGCGAGCCCTTTTTTACGACCAAACCGCCGGGTTCGGGGATGGGGCTGGGCGTCTTTCTGGCAACCAACGTGATCGAGCGAATAGGCGGAAAAATTCAGTTTCAATCGGCGGTGGGGCAGGGGACCAGGGTGATTGTGACCCTGCCAGTTTCAGATTCGAAATAGGACATGTGTGGATCCGGCTGGTTAACCGTGATTTTGGCAGCTCATTATTGGCAGCATGAATTTTGTTGGCTGGATTTTCGTTCAAGCTGCAGAATTTTTGCGGTTTGAGTTGTAGAATGGATGAGACAGTTATTTGATGGCGAGTTGCCGCAACTCGTGCTCGTGGAGATCTGGTATGAACATGTCCAAAACAATCCTGCTGGTTGATGACGATGAAGTCTTAAGGAATCGATTGCAACGTGCGTTCGTTTCTCGAGGCTACGACGTGCGAGTGGCCGTGGATGTCGATGAAGCGGAAGCCAGCTTGGAAACTCATCGCCCGGATTTGTGTGTGCTGGATCTAAAGATGCCGGGTCGATCCGGAATGGATTTTTTGAAAATTCTGCAGGCTCAATCGCCCAATACCCGTACAGTGATGCTGACTGGCTATGGCAGTATTTCGAATGCTGTGGAAGCTGTGAAGCTGGGTGCGGTCAACTATGTTCCTAAGCCCGTTGATGCCGACGATGTGCTGATGGCACTCAACGAGACCGATACCACCAAATTCAAACCACCTCAACAAGAGGATAGTATTCCAGCACCTTCGCTGGCTGAGGCTGAGTGGCAGCACATTCAACGCGTGCTTTCGGACACCGGCGGCAATATTTCCGAGGCGGCTCGCCGGCTGGAGATTCCTCGACGAACTTTGCAGCGCAAACTCAAAAAGATGGCTCCTTAGGATTGTCGGGCGCTGTTGGTTTTTGCAACGCGTGAGCCGAATTGCGGCAATTTCTGCATATCTGAAAAAAATCTGTCGCCAAACGCCATTGGCTGCGTGACTGTTATTAGGTGCTGCTCCGCTAGTCACAAGAATGGAACGAAGGAAGCTATGAACAAGACTTGGAAAAAAATCCCTGCACTTTTGAGCTGTGGGATCGTCGCATGTCTGTTTCTTTCAGTCGACTCTCTGCATGCCCAGGGAGGACCTCGCGCCGATCAAATCGGTGAGTATCCCAACCCCATCGGTTCTCCCGGTGTCAAATGGTACTCGACAATGGAAACGGCCAGGGCTGAAGCAGAGCGGTCGAACCGGCCAATCTTTTTCATGGCAGCCACGGCGACTTGTGGCGGTGTGTCGGGCGTATTCTGACCGGGTTACAGTGCAACGCAGAACAGTTTGTTCGCATCCGAAGAGTTTATTGAATTTTCTCGCAAGTTAGTTTGTGTCCGAGTGGAGACTTACGAAAACAAAGCAACCGAATTGATCGTTCGAGATCTGTTGGGCGGGCGATTTGCCAATACCGCCTTTGTGATTTACGCGCCAGATGGTGAGACCAAGCTTTCCCGCTCCAATCGCTCACCGCAACGTGTGCTGGCTGGGCGGGGCCGTCGCCAAAGTGAAAGTGATGGTGAAGACCAGCGAGTCATCCAGGAACTGGAACAAATCCTGGCTGAATATGAACCAAAGGGAGACAAGGCAGAAACAACGTTGCAGGATTTTGACGAGTTTCGTCAGTCGCTGAATGTTGCTTCTTCCGACCAGCGTTTATTGGTTGTGATTTCCGGAAAAGAAAGTCAGATCGAGTCGGTTTCAGAGAATATAAAACAGGTCATGGTTGATGAAGAGATCATTGGTCGGTTTCATTTGGATCAAGTTGACGTTGCCGCCGAAAAAGAATGGGCCAAGTCGATTTCCGATATTGGAGATACGACCGGGATTTTTATCATTCAGGCAGGCGAATTTGGAATGGATGGAAAAGCGCTTTCGCATTTGTCACTGGATGCGACCTCCGAAGAGTTGAAACAGGCAATGCTGGAAGCCAATAAAACGTTTGCAGATACTGAAGAGCGCAAGTCCTATTCAGATCATGTTCGTAAGGGGCGCCGGCAGGGCATCTATTTCGAAAACGAAATTCCTTATGGTGAAGATCGAGATGGTGACGGCCAAGCCGATCATGGAATCACACTGCCGCCCAGTCAGCGTGGCCAAGCCGATGGTGGAACTGGTGGCGATCGTCGCCAGCGATCTGGCGGCGGCAAAGGAAAGCGTAAGAAGAAAAAGTAGTTTGCTGCCCTGGCACAGTAGGGCAGCATCATGAGGCAGTATCGTGAGTCAGCACGGTAAAGCTGCCTGCTGGGGCCGGTTCTTACCGACCCTTTCTATACCTTAGGCCGGTTCTCACCGGCCTTTTTTCGTGAAACCGACGCTGCTTAACCGACTGCTACTTAACTCAGCTCGGTATTTCAGCTGCCAGCATGGCGATTCTGGATAGGCTGGCGAATTGGCGGGGCCGCAAGCTGGTTTCGAGCATAAACTGATTGTTTTCTGGCAAATGCCTGTAAATAACAAAGCCCAGACCGACTTAGGTGCGACAATCTGACACCCCCTAAAAGTGTGTGACTGTTTAACACGTCGACGATTGCCTTAAGTTGGTTTAGATTCTTGACTTAACGCGGTTCCAAACCGTGGAAGCCTGCAAAGTCGTGCTTGTCAAAGTCGGCAATCGGCTTCTGATTTTGACCTTCCAATCGAACATGTACCAGGTGGAAGGTCGGCACATTCTTTCTCAGACATAGTGATTGTCTCATCATGCAAGAATTTCATTTTCCCAACTGGGTGAACAAGTTCACTCTGGTTGTGCTTGGAAGCGTAGCGGTCGTTGGCGGCTATTTAGCGACTTGTCTTTTCGCTGCGACGCATCCCACTACTGTGAACCTCGGTCATGCGCCTAAGCAACCGGTTCCGTTCAGTCACCGAATTCATGCGGGCAAATTGAAACTTGATTGCCGCTATTGCCATAACACGGTTCACGAGTCAGCTCATGCTGCGGTTCCTCCAACAGCGACTTGTGGCAATTGCCATGGGGGTAACCGAGTTGTTAATGGCCAGCAGTTGGGCGTGATCAAACCGGAAAGCGAGGCCCTGTTGCCGATTCGCGAGAGCCTGCAGTCCGCAGATTTCGGGGAGAATCCCGGTGACCCTGTCGAATGGATTCGAGTGCATGACTTGCCGGACTTTGTTTACTTCAATCACAGCGTCCACGTGAACCGTGGTGTGAGTTGCGTGATTTGCCATGACCGGATTGATCAGATGGAAGTGGTCACACAGAGCCGAACGCTTTCCATGAAATGGTGCCTGGACTGTCACCGTGATCCCGGCGGAATTGATCCTAGCAGTGGGATGTCACGAATCCGGGATCCAGAATTGGTTACCCAGTTGGACTTTGTTCCCGAAGATGGCGACTGGGCAGCTTATGGCCAGGATTGGACGGAGAAACTGGGCCTGAACCCCAACGACAGTTGTTCAACTTGCCATCGTTAATGATGGCGACAGACCTCGGATAATGCCCGGCCCAGAACCGTAACGCCCAGCAATAACGCCCAGCTCAATACAGAGATCGCTTGAAAGATCATTACGAGAAACCATGATTCAAAAACCAAGCAAAAAGAAGTACTTCCGCAGCTTCGAAGAATTTATCGGCGACCCGCAGTTCGAACAGGCGGTTGATCAGGAATTTGGTGCGGCAGCTCCTGCCGCCGATGGTTTGTCGCGCCGCCGCTGGTTGCAGCTGATGGGAGCCTCGATGGCTTTTGGCAGCATGGTGGGATGTCGCATGGGCGAGGAGCATATCACGCCCTTTGTATTCCGTCCGCAAAATCGAGTTCCCGGCATCCCCGATTTCTACGCTACCAGTTTCGATTTCGGTGGCGTCGGTCGACCCGTCGTCGCCAAGTCTTCTGATGGCCGTCCGATCAAACTGGATGGAAATCCTGATCATCCCAACGGCGGTGGTTCTGATTCGTTCACTCAGGCAATGATCCTGGAGCTTTACGATCCCGATCGAAGTCGAAGTCCTCGAATCGCTGGCGAGGATGCCAACTGGGACCAGTTGATGGCGGAAGTGAATTCATGGGTTGGTGACGGTTCTGGGGTGGCTGTGCTTAGTGCTCCCGATTCATCTCCCACGCTTGCTCGATTGAAAAAAGAATTCTCAGATAAGCACGCTGGCGTTCAGTGGTTCGAGTTCGCTTCGATTTCGGATGAAAACGTAGTTGCCGGATCCAAGATGGCATTCGGGAAACCGTATCGTCAAAACTACAGACTGGAAGATGCCAAAATCATCGTTTCGCTTGATGCGGATCCGATCGGAAATGATCTCAACGCGACACAAAACATCGCCGGATTTACCAAAGGGCGTGATGCCGACCATCACAAGATGAGTCGTTACTATTGTGTCGAGAGCAAGCTCTCCAAATCAGGTGCGTTCGCCGACCATCACTTGCCCTTGCAGGTCAGTCAATTCGCTTCGTTCATTGCTGCTTTGGAAGCTGCGATCGACGCTGGCCAGGAAATTTCGGTTGCCAATGCCGGTAGCAAGTCCGAAAAGATCTTTGCCGCCATGGTTAATGATTTGCGAGCCAACAGTCAGGGTGGCAGTGTCGTGATCGGCGGCAGTCGCTTGTCAGCCGAACTGAATGCCCAGATCTGCCGCATCAATGACAAACTTGGCAGCTTCGGAAGCACAATCGATCTGGTTGAAGTTGCCGACAAGAAGTCATCTGTCGAGCAGATTGCTGAACTGGCGGGTGCGATCGGAAG
>CAZOXC010000186.1:0-6389 GCA_964583205.1 uncultured Pirellulaceae bacterium
GTTTATTGACTGATGTTTTTCCTGGCGTGATTTTTAACCAACACAATTCGACAATCTCTCAACGAGCAAAATCATGAGAAATTTTTGCGGAAGAACACGTCGCGAATTTATGTGGCAAGCCGGAGGTGGGTTTGCGGGAACCGCCTTGGCCGGATTGTTGGGCAATGATTTTTTCCAACAGCAGGAGAAAACCGCCGATGGCCAGGCTGGGTGGAAGAATCCCCTGCAACCACAGGATCCGCATTTTGCGCCAAAGGCCAAGTCCGTTATTTTTCTGTTCATGTATGGCGGTCCCAGTCATGTCGACACCTTCGATTACAAACCGGACTTGATCGGGATGGACAATAAATCGGTCGAAGTCAAAACCTTTGGTCGAGGCGGCCACAAAAACAAAGGCCGGATTGTCGAGCCTCGCTGGTCCTTCAAACAGTACGGTGAGTCGGGCAAGTGGGTTTCTTCGTTGTTCCCCAATGTTGCCGAGCACGTTGACGATATCGCCTTCATCCACTCGATGACGGCCGATTCGCCCATTCATGGATCGGCCATGTTGCAAATGAACAGCGGCGAAATTCTCAGCGGTAGCCCCTGTCTGGGTTCATGGCTCAATTATGGGTTGGGCACCGTCAATCAGAACTTGCCGGGCTTCGTGGTGATGCTCGACAAACGCGGCGGACCAATCAGTGGACCGAAAAACTGGTCCAGTGGTTACATGCCGGCGACCTATCAGGCCACCGTTATGCGTTCATCGGGAACACCCATCCTGGACCTGGAACCCAGGGATCTCAAGCAACCGACGCAGCGCAAATTGCTGGATACGTTGCAACAGTACAATCAAGATCACTACGACGCGCGATCGGACAATTCAGATTTGGCGGCTCGGATTGCCAGCTATGAACTTGCTTACAAAATGCAATCGACCGCGCCTGAGGCTGTCGACTTGTCAAAGGAAACGGAAAAGACGAAGGAGATGTACGGACTGAATCATCCGACAGAAGCTTACTTTGGACGGCAGTGTTTGTTGGCGCGACGATTGGTCGAGCGGGGAGTGCGTTTCATCCAGGTCTATTCCGGTGGCAATCACAACGATGCCAACTGGGATGCCCATGGAGATTTGAAGGTCAACCATGATTTGCATGCTCTGGAGACGGACAAGCCGATCGCCGGCTTGATCAAGGACTTGAAAGAGCGCGGGCTGTTTGACGAGACGCTGGTTGTGTGGGGTGGCGAATTTGGGCGTCAGCCGACTGCGGAATATGCCGAGGGAACGGGTCGCGATCATAACTCGTATGGCTTCACGATGTGGATGGCCGGCGGTGGGATCAAGGGCGGTGTGAGCGTCGGCAAGACCGATGAGTTGGGCAGCGCTGCTGTGGAACAGCGATTCCACGTGAATAGATTGCACGCCACGATCCTGCACCAGTTGGGAATCGATTGCAATCGCTTGACCTATTTCTTTGGCGGACTGGAGCGCCGGCTGGTCGGTGTCGAAGGTTCAGAACCCATCAAAGAGCTAATCGCCTAGCAATCAGCTCAGTCAGTTTGGCAATTCCGCGTCAACAGAGGTATCGCTTATCCGGTCCGGGCGATTGGTTTTTGAGGTGGGACGTTTGGAATATTCTGTTGAGTATCGACTACAACAGCCTTTTTGAAACGAGAAGCTGCACCTGTGGCGACCAAGATGTTCTGTATTTCTATCGGCGAGTATCCTCGATCAGCCATATTCTTGACTAATTCGTTATTCAGTCGGGTGATTCGAACTGACTTGTAAATACTTCCCAGCACCAGCGTGAGGGTCACCAAAGTGACTGTGCCGAAAAAACCGAGCACTGAGACCAGGGCGATTAACTCTTCTTCGCGAACCGGGAAATCTGATTGAGCGATGAACCACATTGTTGAGCCTCGATTGTGTATTGCAGGAGTCTATTTTATTTGTTGTTTTGGCGATGAGATCAGTGATTGATCCCAAGTGCGGTAATTCTCCTGAATTCCCAGTTTATTGACATTGATTGCAAAAAATTCCGACAATTTGGCGAGATCACCGTTCGGTTGGGGGAATTCAAGCCCAAAATCACGCTCAATGTTGACTCCGATAGCGAAATCATGATAGACGCACGGCGTTTCACAGCAGCGGATGTCTGCAAGTGCCGGAATTTCAAAGCAATTCATGATCAACAAAATCAACATCAACAGGCTGCCAGTTCTGGGCTGGCTGCTATTCATCGGGGCGCTGGTCAGCGGAATTCTGATCATGGGCTGCAATCACTTGCGCCACGAAACAGGGCCGGTCGCTACGCGACTTACCGAGTTCAAACTGGACTCGAAAAGTGCTGGTCTGCAAATCGCTGTCGCCGAGTTAACGGATCTACAGGACGACCTGTGGCATGAGTTGCTTCGTGAGATCGATACGCAATCGATTTCTCTGGAGACTCGCAAGCGTCTGGATCTGAACGGACTCAGTGTTGGAACGTTGATGAGTCGTTTACCACCTTCGCTTGCCAGGATCCTCAATGAAGCTCCAACCGCTGAGCAGCGGCAGAACAGTCGACTTGTCTCCAGTCAGTTTGTGCAAAATCGAATGGGCTCGGAACATTGGGTGCAGTCAGCAACGACTCAGGAATCGCTGTACTGGACGATGATCGAAGAGTCGTTTCAATCCAGTGGCCATTGCGATTCGGCAATGGCGGGTTTTTATATTTCGTCTTCTGTTCAAGGCAACGGCACGATCAACCTTCAGGTCAGCCCGGGCGTAAAGCATGGCCAATTGCGTCCAAGAATCGGATTGGGAGAAGAGGACTTTGCGATCCGCGAGACTCAGGAGTATCGGGGTTTTCAGGCGCTGGATTTCCAGGTTCCATTGAAACACGGGCATACGCTTGTGATTTGGCCATCTGACGGCAGTGGGCTGGGCGGCCAATTGTTGGACGGCGGCGGCAATCGTATCCGGTTTTTATTGGTCCGCTTGATCCAGTTGGCGGAAGACGATCTATTCGCGCTACCGGAAACCAATTAGGATAACGGCGTTGATTGGGCAATCGTTGCCCGGTTATTGATGGGTTAGTTCGCTGCCCGGACGACCTGTCCTCCCACACTTTCCTGATTGCCTAATAATCTCTGGAGTTTCCGATGCCCCTGGTTCCAATGCGCGTGGTGCTCGATCACGCTGCCGAAAATGACTATGGCGTAGCTGCCTTTAATGTAAACAACATGGAGCAAATCCAGGCGATCATGGAAGCTGCCGAGGAAATGGATGCGCCAGTGATCGTTCAAGCGTCGCGCGGGGCGCGAGCATATTCGCAGGACAATTACCTGAAGCATTTAATGCTGGCGGCGTCAGAACTTTATCCTCACTTGCCAATCGTGATGCATCAGGATCATGGCAACAGCGTTGATACCTGTATGAGTGCGATCGAAAATGGATTTACATCCGTCATGATGGATGGCTCATTGGAAGAAGATGGTAAAACTCCTGCCGACTTTGATTACAACGTCAAAGTCACCGCTGATGTGGTTAAGCTTGCCCATGCCAAAGGCGTTTCTGTCGAGGGCGAACTTGGTTGCCTGGGCTCGTTGGAAACAGGCGAAGGTGAAAAAGAAGATGGTCATGGCGCTGAAGGGAAACTCAGCCGAGAACAATTGTTGACAGACCCTGAAGAAGCTGAACGATTCGTTGCAGAAACCAAAGTGGATGCTCTTGCAGTGGCGATCGGTACCAGCCACGGTGCTTACAAGTTCACTCGTAAACCAGATGGTGAAGTGTTGGCGATGGATCGCATCGAAGCAATCCACAAGCGACTGCCCAATACGCACCTGGTCATGCATGGCAGCAGCAGCGTGCCTCAGGAACTTCAGGACATCATCAACAAATACGGCGGCAACATTCGCCAGACCTGGGGTGTGCCGGTGGAAGAAATTCAGCGAGGAATTAAACACGGTGTTCGCAAGATCAATGTGGATACCGACAATCGTCTGGCGATCACGGGTGCGATTCGCAAGGTGTTCAGTGATACGCCGGAGAAGTTTGATCCACGCGATTACCTGAAACCTGCTCGAGCCGCCATGAAGGAAGTCTGCAAGGCTCGCATGGAAGCATTTGGTCAAGCCGGTTGGGCAGCCAAGTTAAATTCGTCGCTCTAGTGTGCTGCGAAAGTCGTTGTGATTGTGCAACGAAGTTGAACCGATATTGATGGCAGATTTGGATGACTGCTGAACAAGCCGGAATTGCGTTAACGGTCGATGAGCGCGAAAAGCTGTTGCTGGCGCCCTGCGCTATGTTCAGTTGCGACTCCAGTGGGCGCGAGTTTCCTGAGGCTGGGCATTTCTATCGAGGGCCCTATTCACGCGATCGTGACCGCATTCTGCATAGCTCGGCTTTCCGTCGATTGAGCGGCAAGATGCAGGTCTTCACGGGGCAAATGGGAGACTACCATCGAACTCGTTTGACTCACACTTTCGAAGTGGCCACGATCGCCCGCACGATTGCTCGAGGCCTGAGGCTTAATGAAGATCTGGTGGAAGCGCTGGCGATCATGCACGACATTGGCCATCCGCCCTACGGTCATGCCGGCGAAGATGTGCTGCACGAGTGTATTAAGGATCAGGGCGGTTTTTCGCACAACCAGTTCGCGCTGACCATCGTCAAGGAAATTGAAATTCGTTACACCCAGCAGAAGGGTTTGAATCTGACCCACGAAGTCCTTGATGGACAGGTGGCTCGGATCGACAAGGATGCTGACAAGCCTCGACCTTTGCTGGAAGTGCAACTGGTTGATGCGGCCGACAGCACGACTTACGATGCCCACGACACGGATGATGCCTTGAAGCTGGGACTGGTCACGCTTGAGGAGATGCGGGAAATCCCCCTGATCGATGAAATTGTGAGTGACCTGGAATGCGGTAGCCAGAAGTTGAACTCGCACCAAATGAGAAAAGCCGTTGTCTATCAACTGATCAATCGCCAAGTGACGAACATGGTTGAGCATTGTTCAAAGCAACTGCGCGAACACTCGTTTACCTCGTCAAAGGAAGCCTGTGCCAGTCGATTTCTGATCGAACCGGATCCTGAACTCTGTCAGAAGAAGTCCCAGCTGGAATCGTTTCTATATGAACGGGTTTATCGCCATCAGGACTTGATCAAGGTGCGAAAAGAAGCCCAAAACCGCGTCCGTCAGCTATTCGAAGGGTTGGTCAAAAACCCTCAATTGATGCCCGAGCGTTATCAGGGTCGAGCGGAGATAAATGGGATTGAGCGATCTGTGGCCGAATTTATCGCTGGGATGACTGATCACTATTGTGATGAATTTTTCCAAGCTAATTTTGCCAATTGACCAAATTGACCCGGTATTCGCGACTGGTCGCTGACTGAGCGACAACGTAAGATTGAATATTATCTGGCGGATTATTTTTTCTTTCGACCTGTGCTCCCAGGGAGCGGGTTTAGATCTGCATGTAATTATTCATACGTATTTGTATCTTCGTTTTATTTTGCTCGGCCGAAAATTGCTGGTGAAAGCCAGTTTGGTGGAATCACTTTGGCTGAGTGTATTATCAAATCCAATTTCCACTTTGAAAAGACATTATGGCCATATGGGTGCTCCGCGCGATCTTTGTATTTCTCGCGATCTTAATTTCAACTTCAATTCTGCTTTCCTATCCGAATGACTTTTCCTGGTGGCTGGTGCTGGTGGTTGGCATTGCGGCCGTCATCATGGTGATAGTTGACTGGGCGATACCAGTCAAACGCATTGACTTGATTTCCAGCCTTTACTTTGGTGTCGTGATTGGTCTGTTCTTGACCTATGTAATCGGGTTGACTCTGGACCCACTGTTCACGCCACTGCAACCAGATGGAGAGTTGCAGCAGAAACTGACCAACATGAAAATTATCCTGCTGTTATTCGTGGGGATGGCAAGTTGTTACATCTGTATCAGTTTACTTTGGCAAACCAAAGACGATTTTCGATTTATCATTCCCTATGTCGAGTTCTCGAAAGAGGTTAAAGGCATTCGCCCATACATTCTGGACACCAGTGTTGTTATCGATGGCCGGATTGCCGATATCGTAGAAACAGGTGTGATCGACAATCAGTTGCTCATGCCGCGATGTGTTTTGAACGAGTTGCAGAACATTGCCGACAGCAGTGACAAGATGCGACGTTCGCGTGGTCGACGCGGCTTGGATGTGCTCAACAGACTTCGCACCAGTTCCAGTGTAGATTTCAAGATCTATGAACGCGAAATTCCTGAGATGGAAGGGCAGGCTGTCGATCTGAAACTGATCATTCTGGCCAACCATTTGGATGGAAAAGTCGTAACGGGTGACTTCAATTTGAATAAGGTCGCCAAGCTGCAGAACGTCAAGGTGATCAACTTGAACGAGATCGCCAATGCTC